>NZ_JBQCWZ010000004.1:0-86616 GCF_051956895.1 Neisseria sp. P0021.S006 | reverse complement strand
CTTTAAATTTACGAGAAAAAGACCCGTATTTGGAGCGGGAGAAACAACGTTACGCTCATCCGTTGCCCAGCCGTGAATGGGTCATTGAATTATTGGAACAAAAAGGTGTGCCGACAAAAATCGAAGCGTTGGCACATGAATTGTCGATTACAGAAGATGAATATGAATTCTTCGAACGCCGTTTGAAAGCGATGGCACGTGATGGTCAGGTGTTGATCAACCGACGTGGCGCGGTATGCGCGGCAGAAAAATTGGCATTGGTTAAATGTCGTGTCGAAGCGCATAAAGACGGTTTTGGTTTTGCTGTGCCGCTAACGCCGACGGGCGAAGGTGATTTCGTTTTGTATGAGCGTCAGATGCGCGGCGTGATGCACGGGGATATTGTTACCGTTCGTCCTGCCGGTATCGACCGCAGAGGCCGTCGTGAAGGAACGGTTTTAGATGTGGTGGAGCGTGCGCAGTCTAAAGTGGTCGGTCGTTTTTATATGGATCGTGGCGTGGCTATTTTGGAGGCAGAAGACAAGCGTTTGAGCCAAAGTATCGTGTTAGAGCCTGAAAGCGTGGCGAACTTTAAACCGCAATCCGGCCAAGTGATTGTGGCTGAAATTGAGACGTATCCTGAAGCGCATCGTCCTGCTGTGGCTAAGCTGATTGAAGTGTTGGGCGATTATGCCGACAGCGGTATGGAAATTGAAATTGCTGTACGCAAGCACCATTTGCCTCATCAATTCAGCGAAGCGTGTGTCAAAGCCGCGAAGAAAATTCCCGATCATGTGCGTAAAACCGACTTGAAAGGGCGCGTGGACTTACGCGATTTGCCTCTGGTAACCATTGACGGCGAAACTGCGCGGGACTTTGACGATGCGGTTTTTGCCGAAAAAATTGGCCGCAACTACCGCTTGGTGGTGGCGATAGCTGATGTCAGTCATTATGTCCGCCCTGATGACGCGATTGATGTAGATGCTCAAGAACGCAGTACCAGCGTGTATTTCCCGCGCCGTGTGATTCCAATGCTGCCGGAGAATTTGTCCAACGGCATCTGCTCTCTCAATCCTGATGTTGAACGCCTGTGTATGGTGTGCGATATGGTGATTACCTATGCCGGCAATATCAAGAAATACCGTTTCTATCCGGCAGTAATGCGTTCTCATGCGCGACTGACTTACAATCAAGTTTGGGATTGGATTTCAGACGGCCAGGATTATCCGTTTAAGCAGCAAATCGATACTCTGTATAAGTTATTTAAAATCTTGCAGAAAAAACGTTTCGAGCGTGGCGCGGTTGAGTTTGAGAGCGTTGAGACTCAGATGATTTTTGATGACAACGGTAAGATTGACAAGATTGTTCCCGTTGTCCGCAACGATGCGCACAAGCTGATTGAAGAATGTATGTTAGCGGCGAATGTTTGCGCGGCAGAATTTTTGCTGAAAAACAAACATACGGCTTTGTTCCGTAATCACTTGGGCCCGACTCCTGAAAAACTGGCCACCTTACGCGAGCAGCTTGGTTTGCTGGGGCTGAGTTTGGGTGGCGGCGATAATCCGACGCCGAAAGACTATGCTACGCTTGCCGAGCAATTTAAAAACCGTCCGGACGCGGAATTGTTACAAGTGATGATGCTGCGTTCTATGCAGCAGGCGGTTTATGAGCCTCATTGCGACGGTCACTTTGGTCTGGCTTATGGCGCATATGCACACTTTACTTCGCCTATCCGCCGTTATCCCGATTTGACGGTACATCGCGCCATTAAAGCTGTATTGAACGGACAAACTTACCAACCCAATAAAACCTGGGAGGCTTTGGGCGTGCATACCTCTTTCTGCGAACGCCGAGCCGATGATGCCAGCCGCGATGTGGAAAACTGGCTGAAAACTTATTATATGCGCGACAAAGTCGGCGAAGTTTTCAGTGGCAAGATTTCGGGCATGACCAGCTTCGGTATTTTTGTAACCTTGGACGATATTCATATCGACGGCTTGGTACATATCAGCGATTTGGGAGAGGATTATTTCAACTTCCGTCCTGAAATTATGGCAATTGAGGGCGAGCGTAGTGGTGTCCGTTTCAACATGGGCGATACGGTTACTGTAAAAGTCGCGCGAGCCGATTTGGATACCAGCAAGATTGATTTGACCTTAATCAGCGGCGGTTCAGTCGGTAAGAAACGCGGAGGTAGAAAAGCAAAACCTGTAAGCAAGCCAATAGCTGCTGACAAGTCTGTCGAAAAGCGTAAGCGTAAACTGTCGGCTAAAGAAATTGATGAAGCGTTGGCTGCTCCCATGAAGGCAAAGAAGAGCAAGGTGAAAAGTAAACCTGCCTCCAAGCCTGCCAAGCCAAGCAAACCTAAAGCCGCAGGCAAGAAAAAAACGCAGGCGAAAACAACTTCCGTCAAAGCCGGGCATAAAAATAACGCGCAAGGCAAAAGCGTGAAGATTAAAGTAAAGAAAGCTGCTAAGAAATAAGCTGCATTCAATTCAGGCCGTCTGAAAAGTTTCAGACGGCCTGAATTTGTGATTTTATGAATAAAACCAAGGATAAATTAAGATGATAAAACTATACGGTATTCCCAATTGCGATACGGTTAAAAAAGCGCGCAGTTGGTTGGCGGAAAACGGCATCGAGTTTGAGTTTGTAGATTTTAAGAAAAACGCCCCGACTGCCGAATTGATTGATGGCTGGCTGGGTCAGGCGGCTTTGGAAATTTTGCTCAATAAAAGAGGTACGACTTGGCGCAAGTTGGATAAAGATGCGCAAGAATCTGCCGCCACAAAAGAAGGTGCGATTGCTTTGATGGTGGAGAATCCCAGCATCATCAAGCGGCCTGTATTGGTCAAAGAAGGACAGGTTCATGTCGGATTTTCAGTAGAAGCGTATCAGGAAATTTTCGGATAAGGTATTTTTAGGTTTTTAGGCCGTCTGAAAAAGCAAGCCTCGAAAAAATACGTTACAATACGCGCTTTGAGCCTGTTTTCAGGATTTTAAGATTTTTGCGGCAGCATTTTCTGGCTGCCGCGCCAAACTTTTCTTTCGGATAAATATGTTCCATATTGTTGAAAAATATAAAACACCCGCCCAGATTGTTTTAGGTATCATCGGTCTGACCTTTATCGGATTCGGTGCCAATAACTTGTCTTCGCCGGGTTCTGATTACATTGTCAAAGTCGGGGATGAGAAGGTCAGCGAGCATGCTTTACAGATTGCGATACAAAACGAGCAGGCTGCCGGCAATAATGCACCTTCGCGTGATGCGGTATTCCAATCGTTATTGCAACGTGCTTATCTGAAGCAAGGTGCCAAGCTGATGGGCATCGCTGTGTCTCAGGAGCAAATCAAGCAAGTTATTGTGGATGATCCGAATTTCCATGATGCTTCCGGTAAATTCAGCCAGGATTTGCTCAAGAAATATTTGGATCAACGCAGGATGACCGAGGATCAGTTCGTTGAAGATATCCGCGAACAGTTCCAATTGCAAAATCTGTTGAATTTAGTGCAAAACGGCGCTTTGGTCAGCGATGCGCAAGCACGTCAGTTGATTAACCTGACTCAAGCAACACGTACCATCCGTTCATTTACGTTCAGCCCTGAAGCATTTGCGGCACAAGTAAAAGTAGATGATGCGGCTTTGCAAAAGTATTATGAAGCGCATAAAAAAGATTACTTGATTCCTCAAGCCGTTAAGCTGGAATATGTGGCTTTGAACATCAAAGATTTGGCTGACAAGCAAACCGTCAGTGCGGAAGAAGTACAAAAAGCTTACGACAGCAAAAGTGTAGATTTGTCGCCAAGAGCCGAAATTGCGCATATTTTCATTCCGGTCATGCCTAACGGAGATGAAGCAAGTAATGCGGAAATTAAAGCAGAAGTGGACAAAATGGCTGCGGAGCTTAAAGAGCATCCGGATTCGTTTGCCGAACTGGCGGCCAAGTATTCCAAAGACTTGTCCAGCAGCAATAAAGGCGGCAACTTGGGTTATCTGAGCAAAGGTGGCGGCAGCGGCTTTGGACCTGAATTCGATAAAGCGGCATTTGCATTGGGCAAAGGCGAAGTCAGCGATACCGTAAAATCATCTTTGGGTTATCACGTCATTAAAGTTTTGAATGTCGAAGCTGAGCCGACTTTGGAACAAGCCAAAGCGCGTATCGAAGCAGCCTTGAAACTGAAAAAAGCAGCTTCTGCCTTTAATGCTGCTAAAGAAAAATTGGGTGAAGATGCCTTCAATGATCCATCTTCTTTGGCAAAAGCAGCCGCCAATTCAGGTTTGAAAGTGGAAAACTTGGATGAATGGGTGACCAGAGCGGGTGCGAAAGAGGCAGGTTTGCCTGAAACGTTGATTAATGCTGCGTTTAGCGACGATGTACTGAAGAAAAAACACAATTCTGAAGTAATTGCCATCAACAACGAAACCGTTTGGGTCATTCGTGCGAAAGAAGTGCGCGAAGAGAAAATCGCACCATTTGCGGAAGTCAAAGACAATGTCCGTGCAGCATATCAGCGCTCTGAAGCCGCCAAACTGGCAGAGAAAAAAGCCCAGGAAACTTTGGCCGCATTGAAAGCCGGTAAAGCTGCTGATGTTCAATGGTCGCCTGTTTCTCAATTGAGCGCACAAGATGCACGTAAAACCATGTCTCCGGAGGCTTATGCAGCTTTGCTGAAAGCGCGTCCTGTCGGCGGCAAACCTGCGTATACATTGTTGGAAGGTATGCCTGCGCCGGTGATTATGGAAGTTCAGAGCGTTTCTGCTCCTGAAAATGCCGATTCACAGATTCCGGCTGCTAAACAGGCTTTGGTTCAGCAGCTTTCCGCCAATGTTTTCGATGCCTTGCTCCAGTATTTGGATAAGAAAATCGATCGTACGCAAGGTGCACAACAAGTTAATAATGCTGCCGAATAAGCAGAATATTAGAGTAGGGCAGCCGGATGAATTCCGGCTGTTTTCTTATTTTTAGCTATCTTTTTAAAGGCCGTCTGAAATCATGAGTAAAAATCCTGATGCCTTTGTCCGCTTGATTAATGCATTAAAAATCCTGCCTAATGTCGGCCCGAAATCCGCTCAACGCATGGCTTACCAGCTTTTACAGTACAAACGCGAAGAAGCGCAGGAGTTGGTGGATGCTTTGCAGTTTGCCTTAAGACAGGTGCAGCATTGTCGGATGTGTAATACATTTTGCGAAGGCGATTTGTGTGAAATTTGCGCCGACGAAAAACGTGAGAAAAGCCGCTTGATGATTGTGCATATGCCGGCGGATGTTTCCAGTATGGAGGCGGCTAATTGCCATGATGGCCTGTATTTTGTTTTGATGGGGCAAGTCAGTCCGGCGCAGGGCATGGATATTTCGGCAGTGGCATTAGATAAGCTGGTTGCCCGTTTGCAGGCGAGTGATATTGAGGAAATTATCATTGCAACCAACTTCACAGCCGAAGGCGACGCGACAGCGTATGTATTGGCGGAATTGTTTAAAAATCTTCCTTATAAAGTCAGCCGGTTGGCAAGGGGAATCCCTTTGGGCGGCGAGATGGAATATGTGGATGCCGGTACTTTGGCACAGGCTGTTTACGATAGAAGAAATATCCAATCTTAAATGCCAATATAAAAAGGCCGTCTGAATGTTTTTCAGACGGCCTTTTCATTGATGAAATCAGATTATTTGCAGCTGACGCCTTGAATTTGAGGCGTATCACCGTTGCCGACTTTAAATGCGCATTTGGTTGCGCTGCTGCCGGATACGGTAACAACACCGTTTCCGCTGTTGAGGCTGACAGGTTCTTTTACGCCCATGCCGACAGCAGTGGCTGCCAGTTTTTGAACATCGGCGTCGGAGTAAGCGGTATTGTTTGAACTGATTTTGATTTCTTTGGCGGCATATGCATTGAAGCTGAATGACAAACCCACAGCTACGGATACGAGGGCCAAGAATTTTTTGCTGTTCATTAGTGTATTTCCTTTTTGATGGTGACAAAGTGTGTCACAGCTTCAGAATAAGGGCGATTGGCCGATTGTGCAAGTTTTTCGGCGGAATTTACGGGAAGATACATGGTTTTACATACACTTTATCCCTGAATGCTACATCAGTCGGGCAATCGGACGACCTGTCGGTTTTACGGTACAATAAGCCATTTTTGACAAACGAATGAGGCATTTTTGAATGGCTTCTTTAGAAACTTGGATAGGCCTGCGCTATTTGCGTGCGAAAAAACGCAATGGCTTTATGTCATTTATTACCATGATTTCAATCGTCGGTATCGCCTTGGGTGTAACGGCGCTGATTGTGGTGTTATCGGTAATGAACGGATTTCAGAAAGAGATACGAGGTCAATTGTTGAACGTCGCACCTCATGCAGAAATCGGCTATTACGATGTCGGCAGTGCGCCGGGTTGGCAGAGTTTGCGCGAATTTGTAAAAGGCAAAAAGGAAGTATTGGCCAGCGCGCCTTATGTTTCCGATCAGGCTTTGCTTGCTAATGCAGGAGAAGTGCGCGGTGTACAAATACGCGGTATTTTGCCGTCTGAAGAAAAAAATGTCGTTGATTACGGCAAGGATATGCCGGCCGGCAGTTTCGACGATTTGAAGCCGGGCGAATTTGATATTATTTTGGGTCAAGGGCTTGCTGAGGCATTGGGCACGGAGATTGGTGGCAAGGTTACAGTGATTACGCCTGAGGGGAATGTTACTCCTGCCGGTGTAGTGCCGCGCTTGAAGCAGTTTAATGTGGTCGGTGTGGTAAAAACCGGTGTATATGAAGTCGATAACACATTGGCCATGACGCATATCAAGGATGCGCAAGTCTTGTATCGACTGGGAGAAAATGTCGGTGGGCTGCGTTTACGATTGGCTGATCCTCAGAATGCGCCGTCTTTCATTGCCAAGTTGATTCCTGATGCTAAAAAAGATGAAGTATGGGTGCGCGACTGGACGTTTAACAACCGCAGCTATTTTGAAGCCGTTGAGTTGGAAAAACGCATGATGTTCATCATTTTGACACTGATTATCGCGGTTGCTGCGTTTAACCTCGTTTCTTCTTTGGTAATGGCGGTAACGGAAAAACAAGCCGATATTGCGATTTTGCGCACTTTGGGTTTGTCCCCGGGTGGGGTCATGAAGATTTTCTTGGTACAGGGCGCATTTGCGGGGTTCTTTGGTACGCTTGTGGGCGTGGTATGCGGTGTATTGTTGGGGTGGAATGTTGGTAAGATTGTCGCGTTTTTTGAAGACCTATTTGGCGTACATTTGATTAACTCACAGGTTTATTTCATCGATTACCTGCCTAGCGATGTGAACTTGAAGGATGTCGCCGTTATTGCCTGCATTTCGCTTGGCTTGGCATTTATCGCCACACTGTATCCGAGCTGGCGTGCTGCAAAAACCCAACCTGCGGAGGCTTTGCGTTATGAGTAAGACAATTTTGAAATGTACCGGCGTTGGCAAAAGCTATAATGATGGCGCATTGAATGTACAAGTGTTGAATCATTTGGATTTTGAAGTTGCAGAAGCGGAAAGCGTGAGTATTATTGGTTCGTCAGGCAGCGGTAAATCCACATTGCTGCACCTTCTTGGTGGCTTGGATATGCCGTCTGAAGGCAAGGTGATACTGATGGATCAGGATTTGGGCGGCTTGAGCCAAAAACAGTTGGGTGAATTGCGCAACCGTTATTTGGGCTTTGTGTATCAATTCCACCATCTATTGCCTGAGTTTTCTGCTTTGGAAAATGTCATGATGCCGCTTTTAATCGGCAAAATGCCCAAGGCGATGGCTGAGGAGAAGGCTGTCAATATGCTGAAAAAGGTTGGCTTGGACAAGCGTATGCTGCACCGTCCGAGTGAACTTTCCGGCGGCGAGCGTCAGCGTGCGGCGATTGCCCGTGCTTTGGTTAATGAGCCGAAATGCTTATTGGCGGATGAACCGACGGGAAACCTTGACCGTAAAAATGCGCAAAATGTGCTGGACATGATGCTGGATTTGAAACGCGAATTGAACACCAGCCTGATTGTGGTGACCCATGATGATGAGCTGGCTGAGCGTTTCGACCGGGTAATGACCATGAAAGACGGCAGCCTGCAAGTGCTGCAATAAGGTTATTATTTCAGGCAAATATTTTATGCTTTGAACGGTATAATAGAGGCCGTCTGAAAATAGGTTTTCATTTATGGAAACGCTGTTTTTCAGACGGCCTTTCTTTTGTCCGTATCAATCAAGCATAAACCATGAATCCAACCAACTCTATCCTTTCCTCTGCCGCAGATGCGGCCATAGCGTTTTTCCGCCGTCACGAAGTACAGGGTGCATCCGTTATTGAGCCTTATGTGGTTCGACTGTTTGCAGCCTTGCAAAACGGGCATTCGTTTGTTTATTTGGATAAAGCGGATGTTGATGCCTTAAGCAACTTGCCGAATTTGGTCGGTAATGCGGATAAACCGCTTATCCTGCAAGGCCGGAAATTGTTTTTAGGGCGGATGTGGCAGTTGGAGCATGATTTGGCTGTTGAAATCAAACGGCTGGCAAGTGCCGAGGCGGAAGAAGTGAATTTCATGGTGGCTTCAAAAAGCCTGAGCGACTGGTTTGATACTAAAGACAGCAAAGAGCAACGGGATGCTGCTGCTTTGGCCTTGCTGCAAAACTTTATGCTGATTACCGGCGGGCCGGGTACGGGGAAGACGACGACCGTCGCAAAGCTTTTGGGTCTGATTTGCAATAACAGTACGAAGCTGCCCCGTATTGCGTTGGCTGCGCCGACAGGTAAAGCGGCTGCACATATGGCACGGGCTTTGCAGCGTGCTTTGGACGGTTTTGATTTGTCTCCGAGCATTAAAGCGCATTTGGAAAACTTGGAAGGGCAGACTGTCCATCGTTTGTTGAAACTGCGTCCGCCGCAAATGCGCCCTGTGTTCAATCATGAATATCCGCTTGCTTTGGATGTTTTGGTGGTGGATGAGGCGTCGATGTTGGATTTGCCGCTGGTGTTGGATTTATTGCGCGCCGTGCCTACCGGCTGCCGTCTTGTGTTGCTTGGCGATGAAAACCAGTTGCCGTCGGTTGGCTTGGGAGCCGTGTTGGCAGCATTGTCGCGTCCGACGGCTTTGGATAAAGAAACCGCTGAAAAGCTGGAAGTGTACCTGCCCAATCATGGCTTTGAGATAAAAGGGCAGCCACAGGCTTTATCGCAAAACAATGCCAAATTGACGTTCAGCCACCGGTTTGGTGCAGACAGCGGTATCGGCTGTTTGGCAAGGGCGGTGGTTTCCGGGGAAAAGCAAACTGCGGTTGAACAGTTTGACAAGTTCCCCAAAGAATTGGAAATGAAATCAGGCCGTCTGAAAGAGCAGGTCGCCTTGCTGTATCAAAAGCAACAGGATTATTGGCAGGCCGTGGCAGAGAATAATGTTGCACTCGCCTATGGTCATGCTGCCGATGTAGTGGTATTGGCGGCTTGGCGGCAGGATGCGGATGATTTGAATCAGGCTTATCAAGAATACTTGCAACGACAAGGCAAGGTTTCGGGCGAAACGCCTTGGTTTGCCGGACAAATCATCATGATTACCCACAATGATTACATGCTGGAAGTGTTTAACGGCGACATCGGTCTGATTATGAAAGATGAAGAATCGTTGAATGGCTTGTCTGCCTATTTTCCTGAGAAAGATGGATTCAAAAAAATTGCCATCAGCCGTTTGCCCGATTTTGAATCGGCTTTTGCCATGACGGTGCATAAGAGCCAAGGTTCGGAATATCGGGAAGTATGGCTGTTGCCCCCGTCAGTGCCTGCAACGACGGAAAGCGAAGAAGAAGCCCGAGGTTTGGATAAGGCTCTGCTTTACACAGCCATTACCCGTGCGCGTGAACGTTTTGTGTTTTGGGAAAATGCGGAGGAATTATGTCAGGCTGTGGGATGCCATCAAAAACGCAGGACGGCATTGGCCGATGCCTTGGAATGGCAGTTTGAACAGCTTGATGAGCAGGATTCTGTTTGACCTGAATCAAGAGGCCGTCTGAAAGAGGATAAAGCGTTTAAATCTGCTTGACTGATTACACTAATTTACATACGATAAAAATAATTAGTAAATAAAATGAATAATTTATACGAAATTCATAATTTTGTACGCTTTATCGAATACTTCACTTTCAATACCTTCTTTTGGAGAGTCGGCATGAAATTTCAAACCAAACTGATTGTAACCTGTATTTTATTGGCTTCATCGTCTTATTCTTTGGCAGAGAATGCTGATGGCGGACGTGATGCGGCGGCTTTGTCCACCACCAACGATTACGTCAATTCCGGCAGTATTATTCGCAAAGATGACGATAAAATCAGTATTTTCAATGATTTATTGACTATAAATGGTGGTTTGCGCGTGCGTGCGGATACCAAAGACATCAATGCCAACAACAGCAGCGTTAATCCGACGCCTGAAGATACCAATGCCAACTTTAATGCGGAGTTTTGGTTACGCGCAAAACTGTATAAAGATTGGAAATTGGTTGCCCAAATCGAGCCGAATATCGATTTGGAAACCGGTAAGTTCAACGGCGATCATGATGTGCCGGTGAATAAACTGTATGCCGAAGGTACTTTGTACAACAATATTAAAGCGCGTGTCGGTAAATTTGGTGCGTTCTCTTCATACGGCCGCGTATGGGATACCGAAGTAACCGGCGGCGAAATCTTCTTCGACAATAAAACCCTGCCTACCAAAATCTATGCGGGCCGCCGTACTGGCAATCTAAACGACAACACATGGGGCATTGGTGGCCGTCGCAGACATTTTGCCGCAGTTCAAAGCGTGTTGCCTGTAAATGAGAATATCAACGTCGGCGCAACGGTCAGCTACATGAAAGACATCGATGTACGCGGTGCGAAGAAAAATGCGGTCTTTGGAGAAATCGGTACGGATATCAAGTTTAATGACGATTGGCATTGGATGGCCGCAGTCAGCAAGTCCAATATCAAAGCCTATAATGATGCCGGACAAAAAATTAAAAATGATGGCGTGTTCACTGAAGTACGCTATAAATTGGCCGACTGGAACGTCCGCAATTCTTACGACGTATTCTTGAACTACCGCCGTGTCGGTTTGTTGTCCGGTGTCTCTTCTGTTGAGGATTACAGCAAAAACGTCCAAGGCGTGCAAATCGGTGCGACCTATATTCCTTGGAAAAACTGGAAACTCAAAGGCTTCTATTTGGCCGGTAAACAGGTTACACCTACTGTCGGCACGGATAAGCAGGATGTAAACGTTATTCGTGGTCAGTTAGAATATAAATTTTAATCATTACAAATAAAAAACAGGCAGGATGTCCTGCCTGTTTTTGGTTTTCAGACGGCATGGATATGGGGCCGTCTGAAATAATGGATTCGACGCTTACCAGCTATCGCGTTTCATACGGTCAAGCTGGCGGCGGTCGCGTTTGGTTGGGCGTCCGTCCGGATAAGCGGCACTGATGCGGCTGGCTTGGTCGAGCTGTTTTTGAGCTTCGCGTTCGGCAGCCGTTTTCATGTCTTCTTCGTAGAGTAAACGCGCTTCCGGTGCCGGTCGGCGTTGATGATTGAGCGCGGCAACTTTGAATTTGTAGGGAAGGGAGTTCAAAGTCATGTCGATGGTGTCGCCGGCAGAAATATTTTTGCTGTTTTTCACCTTTGAGCCGTTTACCAAAACCCTGCCCAGCTCAATATGTTTTTGTGCCAGCGCGCGGGTCTTGAAAAAGCGCGCGGCCCAAAGCCATTTGTCCAAGCGCATGGACGAATTGTCATGATCGTTTTTCATAGCCTGTTTGAAATGATTGAACTGAATTGAAGTTTATCATAAGATACGGCACTTCATGAGTTTAGTGCAGATATACTATTTCTTTGTTAAAGGCCGTCTGAAAGATTTTTTATTGCAAAAGATGGCAGTTTCCCTTTGAGAAATGCTGTCAAATACGTCTGATTAGCGTATCATGTCAGCAACCGTTACCGAGAGCTTTGTTTTATGAAACCCGTTTTTTTGGACTTCGAACAACCCATCGCCGAATTAACCAATAAAATTGACGAGTTGCGATTCGTACAAGACGAATCTGCCGTTGATATTTCCGACGAGATTGCCAGACTGCAAAAGAAAAGCAGCGAGTTGACCAAGTCAATTTTCAGCAAGCTGACTCCGGCTCAAATTTCACAAGTGTCCCGCCATCCGCAACGTCCTTATACTTTGGACTACATCAACGGTATTTTTACCGATTTTGAAGAGTTGCATGGCGACCGCCATTATTCTGACGATCATGCCATTGTCGGCGGTTTGGCGCGTTTCAACGGCCAAAGCGTGATGGTTATCGGCCATCAAAAAGGTCGCGATACCAAAGAAAAAATCCGCCGTAATTTCGGTATGCCGCGTCCTGAGGGTTACCGTAAGGCATTGCGCTTGATGAAGACTGCCGAAAAATTCAATATTCCAGTTATGACCTTTGTCGATACACCAGGCGCGTATCCGGGCATTGGTGCAGAAGAACGCGGCCAGTCTGAAGCCATCGGCCGTAATTTGTACGAACTGACCCGCCTGCATGTGCCGGTATTGTGCACCATCATTGGCGAAGGTGGTTCGGGTGGCGCGTTGGCAGTGGCTGTCGGCGACTATGTTAATATGCTGCAATACTCGACTTATTCGGTGATTTCTCCCGAAGGTTGCGCCTCTATTCTTTGGAAAACTGCTGAAAAAGCAGCAGATGCCGCGCAAGCATTGGGTATTACCGCCAAACGCCTGCAAGAATTGGATGTCATCGACAAAGTGATTGATGAGCCTTTGGGCGGCGCACACCGTGATTTTGAAACCACGATGAAAAACGTTAAAACCGTTTTGGAGCAGCAATTAAGCGAAGCGCAAAGTATGACCATGCCTGACTTGCTTTCTCGCCGTTTTGACCGCATCATGGCTTACGGTAAATTTACCGATAAATAAGTTTGACTGCTGAAAAAGCAAGCAGATGTCGCTGCTTGCTTTTTTTGTGTTCTATTTTTGAGTCATTCACAATTTCAGGCCGTCTGAAATGTCGCAAGTATCCCCTGATTCCCTATTTAAAAGTTTTCAAACAGCTTTTCCTGATTTGCCGAACCATACTGTTTTTGAAGTTGGCTTGAGTGGCGGATTAGATTCTGTCGTCCTGCTGCATCTTTTGCATCGGATGCGCGAATTTCGCCATTTTGATTTGCGTGCCGTTCATGTTCATCACGGTTTAAGCACCAATGCCGACAGTTGGGCAAAATTTTGTCAGGATTATTGTCAGCGTCTGGATGTTGCCTTGCGGGTGTGCCGCGTTAATGTGCAAAACCAAGGAAAAGGTTTGGAAGCGGCAGCTAGGGCTGCCCGATATCAGGCATTTTCAGACGGCCTGAGGAAAATTATTGTTTTGGCCCATCACCACAATGATCAAATCGAAACATTTATGTTGTCGGCTGTGCGCGGGGGCGGATTACGCGGTATGGCAGCCATGCCTGTATGGCGTAATTTAAATGAAGAAATTCAAATCTGGCGACCACTTTTGGCATTTTCTCGTCAGGAATTGGCTGAGTATGCGCAACAGTGGGGATTATCTTTTGTTGAAGACGAAAGTAATGAAGACTCCGGCTATTTACGCAATTGGATGAGAAATCAGGCTTTACCGCAATGGCAGCAGCGTATTCCGAATTTTGAGCAGCAAATTTGTGCCAATGTTCGATTATTGCAGGAAGATTTGCAGCTTTTAGATGAATTGATTGAGTCTGAATACCAGCGCATTAGTCCAAACGGAATATTCAGCATCAGCCTGTGGAGGCAATGTACGCCGCTTTTGCGTCGTCGACTGCTTTGGTATTTTTTGCGAAAGCAAACGGAATCATTGCCTTCTTATCACAGTATTGCCGATTTTGCCCGAGTATTGGAAACCGCTGATCAGGCGCAGTTGAATTTGCCAGATGGGGAACTGGTCGCATATCGGGACAAGCTGTTTGTTTGTCAGGAAAGTGAGTTTCAAAAACTGCCTTGGTGTAATGGCAGGGAAGTTCAAGGCCGTCTGAAAGATATTTTGCTCGAAAATGGTTTTGTTTTATTACCGTTTAAGGGAGGTTTGTCGGAAGAGGAGTTGGAGAAGCCGGCGGTACTTAGAAGTGTGGTCAAAGGTGATGTGATTCAGTCGGGACAGAGGGAAAAATCAGTCGAAAAACTATTGCAAGAGTGTCATATTGTGCCACTCGTCCGTAAATATTGGCCGATTATCCTAAGTATGGGCAACAAGTGCCTTGCTGTTGTTAATCTTCGGGTGGGAAGCGATGTTCAAATAGGCGAAGGCTATCTGCCTGTTCATGAAAAGTTGGTCAAATATATAGCAGAAAAGTAAAGAGAATAACTTTAAATTTAGTAAGTATTAGTAATTTAACTACTTGTGCTAAGTGTATATATAATAAGCAATACAGCTTATGTTAGAGCATCTGCACGAATAAACTTTTGCGATTAAATGTAATCTTGTGGAACTATTTCAAAGCGATGCTGTCTTTATTGTGCACAGCACGCTTTACTATTTTTTGGTTTAAAGCAGTAAAACGATTAAAGGTTGGGTATGAACGATCGCCAAATAGATCAAGTTTTGGTGGAGCGCGCGCAGAAAGGTGACCATAAGGCATTCGAGATGCTGATGTCCAAGTATCAGCGTCGGCTAAACAGACTGATTTCCCGTTTTATTCAGGATGAGCATGAAGTGCACGATGTAACCCAAGAAGCAATGATTAGGGCTTATCGTGCGCTGGTTAATTTTCGCGGTGAGAGTGCGTTTTATACATGGCTGTACCGTATCGGTATCAATACGGCAAAGAATTTTCTGACCACTTCGGGTCGCCAGTTTTTTGTCAGTTCGGAAGCAGCCAATGAGGAGGGAGATGTTCTTGATTTAACCGATCAGATTGCGGATTACCATACGCCGGAAGCTGAAATGATGAATCGGGAAATCTTGCAGACCGTCGAAGCAAGCATTGCGCAACTGCCAGACGATATGCGTCAAGCCATTACGCTTAGGGAAATGGATGGCTTGTCTTATGAAGAAATAGCTCGGGTAGTGGATTGTCCGATAGGTACTGTACGTTCGCGTATTTTCAGAGCGCGTGAACTGATTGCAAAAGATTTGCGGCCGCTGTTGGATACTTCTGAAGATCAAAGGTGGTAATAAAAATGAACGAAAAAACAAATAAAGCATTGGAGTATGTGTCTGCATTGATGGACGGTGAAGCATTGACTGATGAGATGCTGGATGCCGTATTGGCAGACGAGGAAGCTATGCGCGCTTGGCATGAGTACCACATTATCGGCGACTGTATCCGTCAGGGTGCAGCGGCAAGTGTTGCCGGTGAAACCATGCAAAGCAAAGCATTTACAGTGCCTCAAGCCGAAGCTGAAGGCAAACAGGAAAAATATGCCCAGCGTGAAGCGGCTAATAGCGGCTTCTTCAAATTCTTCGCAGCTGCTGCCAGTGTGTGTGCGATTGCTGTTGCAGTATGGCAATTTACACCGCAATCTTCTCGTGACGCTATGCCGGTTGCAGAGAAGTCTAATACTCAGCCTGCCCAAAATATCATTCCGGTAAGCGGTACGCCTAGTGATAAAGCGGCTTCTGAGCCTGGCGAGACTGTTGTACCGAATGCGGCAAAAGACGGCAAACTTGAAAACCGTCCTACTGTTCGCACCGAGCAGCAAAATGAGCAGCAGACTGTTGTGCAGTAAAAAATGAAATCATGTGAAACCCTTGCTTTATTGCAAGGGTTTTTTATTTTCGTAGTAAAACCGTTAGGCCGTCTGAAAGCATAGCTTCAACGAAGTCAAAACAGTTATAATGCGCTCCATGAAACTGATTACCTCTGCTCAAAACGAACAGCTCAAACATTTATTCCGTCTGCTGACGCAGGCCAAAGCAAGGCGTGAAAGCGGTGAAACCGTATTGGAAGGCGTACATTTGCTGCAAACTTATTTGCAAAGCGGAGGTACGCCCAAACAGGTTTATCTGCCTGAAAAGAAACAGCAACATATTGAAATTCAAGAAATTACGGCGCAGTTGGACGAGGGATTGATTACTTGGGTCGGTAACGAAGCGCTGTCTAAAATCACCAGTCTGACCGATGCCGATGATGTGATGACTTGGATTGATATTCCGCAGCAGGCAGGCTTGCCTTCAGACGGCGATTGCGTGGTATTGGAGCGGGTACAAGACCCAGGCAATGCTGGGACGATTTTGCGCAGCGCAGCGGCTGCCGGAGTCAGGCAAATTGTGTGCAGCAATGATTCCGTGGATATCTGGTCGCCCAAAGTGTTGCGAGCGGGGATGGGCGCGCATTTTCTGCTGTCTATTTTCAGCCGAGTGGAATTATCAGCTTGGATGGAAACGTATCAGCATCAAATTTGGGCAACTGCCTTGGGCGGTCGCAATATCGGTTTGTATGAGATGGACCTCAGTCAACCCTGTGCTTGGGTGTTTGGCAACGAAGGCAGCGGCGTGAGTGAAACGGTAAAAGAGAAGGCCGATGCCTGTGTCAAAATTCCCATGTTGGGGCAAACCGAATCCTTGAATGTCGCGATGGCGGCGACGGTTTGTCTGTTTGAACAAATGCGGCAGCGTATCCATGCCCAGGCCGTCTGAAAACAATAATACGATTTTATTTTAAGGAACAAAAATGCAAATACTGACTTTTGATGAAGCGGCACGCAGCCGCTTGATGGAATTGCTGGATGCCAAATCCGAAGCCCACAACACCATGCGTTGTGATGAGGTTCAAGGTTTTATGATGGCTTTATTGAGCGGTCCGGATGCTTTGAACCCGACCAACTGGCTGCCTGAGATTTTGGGTGAAGAATCTTTGTTTGATGCTAAAGAGCGCACCGAAATCGAGCGTTTGGTAATGGCAATGGCTGCTGATATGCGCATGAAGCTCGACGAGAAGATTTTGCCTGATTTGTGGTTTTATGAAGATGAAGCCGGCAATCCGGATTTCTACACTTGGTGTAACGCCTATCTTTACGCACTGGATATTGTGCCTACCGATTGGTTTGAAGCAGTCGATCAGGAAGAGTTTGAAGATTTGTTCTATCCGATTATGGCTTTGGGCGGTATCTATGACGATGAGGAAAACGGCGAAGTCATCTTGCATCTGAATGAAAAAGAGCTGACCCAGCTGGAATCTGATTTGCCGCATGTCCTGCTTGATATTTACTGGTACTGGCAGGCCATCATCAATAAGCCGCAAACCGTCCGCCGCGAAGGCGAAAAAGTGGGGCGCAACGATCCTTGCCCGTGTGGTAGCGGTAAAAAGTACAAAGCCTGCTGCGGCAAATAAACAGTGAAATGAAAAGGCCGTCTGAATGCTTGAAATTTAGACGGCCTTTAATGTTTTGTCTTAGAACAACGAGGCCAACCAAACAAACAGGATGGTCAGTGCGATGGTCAAGGCGCAGCCGATTTTGGCCACGGTGCCGATGATGAAGCCGATAAACGTACCGATACCGACTTTGCCTGCCTGCCAAGTGTCTTTGCGTGCCATAAATTCGCCGATGGCCGCACCGGTCAACGGGCCGAGCAACAAGCCGGGAATGGAAAAGAATGCGCCGACGATGCCGCCGATAAATGCACCCCAAACTGCGGTTTTGCTTGCGCCGGTATATTTTGCACCCAATGCGCCCGCCACATAGTCCATTGCAGTACCGAATACGGCAACGATAGCCAAAAAGGTCAGCGTACCCGAGCCAAACACTTGATAATCGCCGGCATAACCCAACAGCCATGCACCACCAAACATCAAACCCAATCCGGGCAAGGCAGGATAAATAGTGCCTAAAATACCGACAACAATGGCGATCAAGCCGAGAACGATGAGAACAGCAGTCATGAGGTTCCTTTTAAATTTAAGAGTGTAATAACGGCAGTATTATGGGCACGTTTTGTTATATTTTCATGAGAGATTGTGCAATAAAATGAAAAATTATCCGGAGGCGCGCTCAATTAAAATTGATGGATAAATATCTAAGCGAATTATTGTGAATCATGTTCTGAATGATTGAATAAATTTCTATTCAAATATAAAAGCAGGCCTACCAATACGGCTAAGTACACTGCAACCCAATACGCATCTGTATAACCAATAGCCTTTGCCAGCCGTAGGGCGGCGAAACCGGCTGCGTAACTGCCGAGCAGGACGACGGAAAATTGCAGGCTGCTGTCGAGTGCAGCGGTGGCGCGGTCTGATTTGTCCATCACCAACGCCAGTATCACCGGCAGCAGCAGCGTGTAGCTCAGGCTCAGGGCGATGATTTGCGCGGGCGGCAGCCAAGGGTGGGCACGTGCGAGCGTATCGATGGCGGTCATGGACACCAAAAGCGGCAGTTGCAGCGCGTAGAGCAGGAATACGAGTTTGCGGCGCGGATAATTGCGCGAAAACCAGCCCGACAGCGGCGTTACAATCAGGCAGGCAACAGGAATGCCCACCGCCAGAATCCCGCCCGTCTGCTTCGGGTTGAAGCCCAAATCCGCCAGCTTGGGCACAAAGGTTGCCGCCATAAACGCATACGGTACGGCAACGGCAAACAGCAAAACCAGCCACCGCCAGCCCGTTTCAGGTTGCTGCCAAAAAGAAACTAGCCGCGTTGCCAACGCCGTCCAACTACCTTGCGCAGTCGGACTTTCCGGCTCGCGGTAGTACAAGAGTTGCAGCAACATCAGCAGGCTGAACGCCAGCATAAAGCCAGCCGCCGCCGTCTGTCCGTATTCCTGATACAGCCACAATACCAGCGCGCCGCCGATCATTTTGCCGCCGCGTGCGGCCATCGTTTGAATCACGCCGCCGAAACCGCGTTCGCGGTGCGGCAGGACGATGCATGACAAACCCAGCATCGCGCAGCCGTACACCGCCGACATCGCCGAGAGCAGTACGCAGCAGGTCAAAAGCAGCGCGAAGTTCTGCGTTATGTCGGTACAGGCCATCAGCCCGAACACTGCCGAAAGTCCCAGCGTCGCCGCCAGCAGCCAGCCGCGAAACCGCCCCGCCGGCCGCCGTTCCATCAGTGCGGCAAACAATACCTTCGCTGCTTCGATACTGCCGATTAAATGAATCCAGCTCAGTTGATTCAGGCTATAACCGTGATTTTTCAAAATAGCGACCAGTGCGACCAGATAAAAACCGGTTAGCGTGAATTTGTAAGTGCTGCCGCCGATAAGCAGCAGCCAGTCGCGTGAGTTTGGGGAAGTCTGATTGTCGGACATCACATGATTCTTTTGAAGATGAGGCAAATAAAGGGACAAGGCCGTCTGAACATATTGGGTGGTAATACTTGATTTGTATTTAAATAGGTTTAGTATCTTTTCAGACGGCCTTCAACGCTTCTTCTGCGCGAAGTAGGGCGGTTGTTTCATCTGCTTCAACGATGTAGTTCACGCCCAGCGCGGGGCCGAGTTTGGACGATTGTTCGCGGAATAACGCCAGTTGTGCCGCGTCGGGTTCGATAAGGAGCATGGCGGCGCAGCGTTCGGACAGTTGCGGCCGATGTGCCTTTATCCATTCGATGTAAGTTTTACGGTCGGCAATGCGCTGTTCGTCGCTTACCTGCCGCCGCATCGGGGTGCAGACGGTGGCGAAGCGGGGGTTTTGGTTTAACAGGGTTTCGAATTCGGTCAGCCAGCCGGCGAAGTCGGCGACGTGGGTCAGGTCGGTCAGGTAGATGGTGCCTTCGGGCAGGGTTTTGGCGGGGGTGAAGTAGTGCATGGGATTCCTTTGGGTGTTTTGGAGGAATAAACGGTAGGCCGGGCATAAATGTCCGACCTATGTTTTTTCAGACGGCCTCTATCATTTCAGCTTCATTTAAAACTTCCATTCCGCACTCACGCCCACGCTTCTGGGGCGTTGGTAGAGCGCGTCTTGGCGGTCGGCGCTGGAAATGAATATGGGTTGGCGGCGGTTGAGCACGTTGTCGGCGTAGAGTGAGACGCGGCCTTGTTTGAAGTTGTAGGCGGTGTAGAGATTGACTTGGTTGTATGCGCCGATTTTGCCCGATTCGGCATTATCGGCGGCGGAGTAGTAGCCGCCGTAGAAGCGCACGTCGCCGCCGGCTTCCCAGCCTTTGTCGTTCAGGTATTTCACGCCGATGTTGGCGGTGTATTTGGGCGCGCGGCCGAGTTTGTTGCCTTCGATGCCGCTGTCGGGATAGCTTTTGATTTTGGTGTTGAGCAGCCCCAGTCCGGTGGTGAGTTTCAGGCTGTCGGTCGCCTGCCAGTCGGCGGCAAGTTCCGCGCCGTAGGTATGGACTTTTTTGGCGTTGCGGATGACGACGGAGTTGGTACCGAGATAGAAGGGGAGCTGCATGTCGCGGTAGTGGTTCAGGAACAGGTTGCCGGAGAGTTGCAGGCGGCGGTCTGCGCTGCGCCAGCGGGTGTACCACTCGTAGTTGTTCACATATTCGGGTTCATAAGTGTAGGTTACGACGGGGCGGCCGAAGGTGATGCCCGCGCCGCCGGGGTTGTAGCCGCGTGCGGCTTTGATGCCGCTGACCCATTGGTCGGTGGGTTTGAAGGCAATGTCGATTTTGGGCAGGAACACGGTCTGGCCTTTGTCTAAATTAAGGTGCAGTGCGCCGCTGCCGCCGCTTCTTTTGTGCGTTTCTTTTTCAAGGCGGGCGGCGGCCGTGATGTCCCATTTTTCGCTGGGGCTGTATGTGGTTTCGGCAAACAGGGCGCGTACGCTGTTGCGGTCGTCAAAGGTGTTGCGGCCGCCGACACTGCGGATGTCCACCCATTCGTCTTGTTTGCTGCGGAAGTAGTGCAGTCCGACAAGGCCTTTCAGACGGCCTTTGTTTGAAAAATGCAATACCGGCTCCCATTGCAGTTCGCGGCCTTTTAGTTCGGCGGGCACGCCTTGCGGGCTGACGGTCATTGGCAGGTGCAGCCGCTCGTTGTGGTAGCGGCCGTAAACCAGTTTGTTTTCCAGTTTCAGATAGTCGTTAAGCTGCCACGATACGTCCCAGATGCCCGATGTCGAGCCGGTTACGAACACGGGTTTTTCTTTTAAAAAACGGCGGCTGGCAGTGTTGCCCATGATTTCGTTTTGCGGCGCGCGCGAACGGATGTGGTTCAGCGTCAGGCGGCTGTAAAAATCGGGATGGTTTTCGGGCGTGAGCAGAAGTTTGAAGCGCACGTTGGTGTTTTCCACGCGGCGCGGATTGCCGGTTGGCTCGTAGGACACGAACGGCTCGTAGCTTTCGCGTTGCTGCCGTTCCGCGCTCAATCTGAAGGCAAGGTTGTTTTTCACAATCGGGCCGGACACTACGCCGGCGATGTTGCGCGTTTTCTGGTTGCCCAAACCCAAGCGTAGCGCGCCTTCCCATTCGTCGGTCGGGTCTTTGGAACGCATCACCACCGCGCCCGCCACCGCGTTCTGCCCGCGCACATGGCTTTGCGGCCCGCGCAAGACTTCCACCTGCTGCATGTCCCACAGCGATTGCGTGCCGAAGGCGTATTCGTTGTAAGTGGCGGAGCGGCCGTCTATGGACAGGTTCAGGCGCGGCCGCGTGCCCGCAAAGAACGCTACCGCGCCGACGGCAGGGCCGGAGCCGTCCACGCCTCGCACGGTCGGCAAATCGTTGCCGCTGCCCAAGTCCACCGTGTTCACAGTCTGTTTGATCAGGTCGGTTGCGGAAAGATTGTGGCCGCTGCGGTCGATGTTCGGCGTGGAGAAAACGCGGTTGGACGTGGCGGTTTCAAAGCCGTTGCGGTTGGTGCGTTCGCCGGTGACGACGACTTCTTCCAACTGCACCTGTTCCGCATCTTGCACCGCATCGGTGGCATAAATCCATTCGGAGGCGAAAGCGGCGGCAATCAATAGGGGGAGGCGGCGGAGGGTGTGTTTCTGCATTTCCTTATCCTTTCAGACGGCATACGTCGGGGTGGATTGAACATCAGGTAATCCAATTGCTCCGTCAGTATGCAAATATTTGTATTTACACATTTACATAAAACAAACTATTAATGTAAAGTATAAGAAATAAGAAACAGGAATGCAAGTGTTTATCATTCACTTTACTTCCCTCTTATCTTGTGAATCATCCAAAAAAATCCCTCTCCTATTTTTGGGAGAAGGTTGGAGGAGGCAGATTCTGTAATCTTCATGAATTTGGCCTGCCAAGCATCCGATAGTCCTCATTCGTAGGGCGGAGCGGAAGGATAAGGAAAGAGGCCGTCTGAAAGCCGTTATATTGCCATTGCCGCTGTGGGGAAATATGATGAGTATCCGACTTGCGGATAACTTTAATGAAAAACCTTTATGAACAAAATCAAAATCTTCTTACCGTCATGACTGCCAGCAAACAACAAACCATCGCCGACACCGCCCGCCGCCTATTCCGCGAACATGGCTTTTCCGCCGTATTCGTAGGCAGTATCTGCGCCGAGGCCAGCGTCAGCCGCGTCACTTTTTACAAATATTACAGCGGTAAAAACGCACTCTTGCAGGAAATTGTTACCGAGCAGAAAAACCGCGTCCGTGCCGAATTTGAAAATCTGCTTGAACGGCAATGCAGCCTGCGCGAAGCCGCCGAGGCTGTGTTTGTCTTGCAAAAACAATCGTTTGAAGAACTTTATTCCGCCGCTTTCCTGCGCGACATTGAAGAGAACACCGATTTGGAGCTGGAGCGATTTTTCCACGAATTGAACGAAGAAAAATACGCTTTTATGCGCGGCTTCTTCCATACTCTACAACAACGCCGCCTGATTCAGCCCGATTTGCCGGTGGAGCTCATTGACCTGTTCATCCGTCAGGCAGATATATTGATGCACCATCCGCAACTGACTGCACTTTATACCGCTGCACCACAAAAGCTGCCGCAGGATATATTGGGGTTGCTGCTGCACGGTTTGTCAGGGAAAGAATAGATAAAAAAGAATAGAAAAAATTTCAAATATGAATATTCAGACGGCCTTTCGGTAAATAGCTACCAAAAGGCCGTCTGAAAATTAAATGGAATTATAAACCGCAGGTTTTGGGTTTGTTTGCCAAAATATTGATGACTTTACGTTCAGCTTTTTGCGGCTCGATTTTGATTTCGCTTTCGTCTTCTTCGCTGCCGTCGGAGAAACGTTCCGGCATTTTTTCGCTGTCAAATGCCAAGTCGCCGCCGTGTTTCAGGCTTTGACCGCGTTCCAAGCCGACAAAGTCGAAAAGTTCGGTATCGGCCAAATGTGATGGAACGACGTTTTGTAGCGCGGAGAACATAGACTCAATACGGCCGGGGAAACGTTTGTCCCAATCGCGCAGCATGTCACCGATGACTTGGCGTTGCAGGTTGGGCTGAGAGCCGCAGAGGTTGCATGGAATAATTGGGAATTGCTTCAGCTCGGCGTATTTGATCAAGTCCTTCTCTTTGACATACGCCAGAGGACGGATGACAATGTGTTCGCCGTTGTCGCTGACTAGTTTGGGAGGCATGGCTTTGAGTTTGCCGCCGTAGAACATATTCAGGAACATAGTGGCAAGAATGTCGTCGCGGTGGTGTCCTAAGGCAATTTTGGTGCAGCCCAATTCTTTTGCGGTGCGGTAGAGGATGCCGCGGCGCAGGCGGCTGCACAGCGAACAAGTCGTTTTGCCTTCGTCCAACACGCGTTTGACGGTGGAATAAGTGTCTTCTTCAACGATTTTATAGGGAACGCCGATGCTTTCGAGATAGGTTGGCAATACTTCTTCGGGGAAGCCCGGCTGCTTTTGGTCGAGATTGACGGCGACCAGTTCGAAATCAATCGGCGCGCTGGCTTGAAGCTGGCGCAGAATGTCTAAAAGGGCGTAGCTGTCTTTGCCGCCTGAGAGGCAGACCATGATTTTGTCGCCCGGTTCGATCATGTTGAAATCGTTAATCGCATCGCCGACAGCGTGGCGCAGGCGTTTGCTGAGTTTGTTGTTTTCTAATTCTTGCTTGGTTTTTTTGGACATGGCTGTTTGTGCTTTGAAATAATAGAAAAATTTAAGGGCGGTATTGTACCGCAAAAGAATAAAGGTCGTCTGAAAAACTGCGCCTGCTTGGTTGAAGCGGCGTTTTCAGACGGCCTGATATTTGTGCTTTATTTGATTTGAAGGGCGGTGATTTTGATTTCAACCTTCCAGTCGGGCGAAGCCAGTTTCGCCTCCACGCAGGCGCGGGCCGGAGCGCGTTCGGGCGCTGTCCATGCGTCCCAGGCTTCATTCATAGCGGCGTAGTCGTTCATATCGGGCAGATAGATGGTGGCTTCTAAAATGTGGGCTTTGTTGGATTGGCATTGGGTGAGCCATGAATCGATTTGCGCCAAAACATTTTCAGTTTGCGCTTTGGCATCGGCTTCAGGATTTTCGGGAACCATGCCGGAGAGGAAAACCAAGCCGTTGGCCACGACGGCTTCCGAATAGCGTTTGTTTGTGCCAAGATAGCGGATGTCCATGTTGTCTCCTGATTTCAAAAAGAAGGTATGGTAACATTGCGACTGTTTACGTTCCACATTTAAGAGGGGCTGTCTGAAAAGGATGGCGGAAAACAACCCATGAGTAAAGCAGAATATCCGGTTACGCAGGCAGTACGCTTTTTACGCAGTAAGAAAATCGATTTTGTCCCTTATGTTTACGCATATGAAGAACATGGTGGTACGGCGCGTTTTGCCGAATGTACGGGCAAGCCCGAGCATCAGGTCATCAAAACGATTGTTTTGCAGGATGAGCATAAAAAAGGTTTGGTTGTTTTAATGCACGGTGACAAACATATTTCCACCCGCAATCTGGCGCGCGAACTGGGTTTGAAACACATCGAACCGGCAACGGCAGATCAGGCGGCGAAATGGACAGGATATTTGGTCGGCGGGACGTCGCCGTTCGGTATGAAAACCGCGTTGCCGGTT
Organism: Neisseria sp. P0021.S006; assembly: GCF_051956895.1. NCBI lineage: Bacteria > Pseudomonadati > Pseudomonadota > Betaproteobacteria > Neisseriales > Neisseriaceae > Neisseria > Neisseria sp. P0021.S006. Next base: position 61,746 of record NZ_JBQCWZ010000004.1, on the reverse strand, counting down.
TATGTGGAAGAAAGTATTTGGGCTTTGGACGAGATTTTTATCAATGGCGGCAAACGTGGGTTTATCGTAGGCATGAAGCCTGAAAACCTGCGGACGCTTAATCCGCAAGATGTTCATGTTGCAGTGGACGCGTAAAGGAGGGGAATACAGATGGAACAAGTGAATTTATACGAAATCTTGGGTGTATCTCAGGATGCGGATATCAACGTTATCCGCGAAGCTTACGGCAAATTGGTGGCCAATCCGGATATTCAGAAAGATGCGGAGCGTTTCAAAGCCATCGGACAGGCGTTTGAAGTATTGTCTCATCCGGAAAAACGTTTGGCTTATGATGCGGCTATGCAGTACGAGCGTCAGGAAGCCAAAGACAACAGCTTCAATAATACGGCGACAAATGTGGTCAACACGCCCAGCTCTGACGTAAAAAACTATGTTTTTATTGCTTATGTTACATATGCTGTGGGCTTATTGATTTTGTTTACCCCCGTTGTCGGTGTGATTATGGCGTATGTTAAACGCGATGAGGCTCAAGGCAGTATTTACGCCAGTCATATCGATTATTTGATTAAGACATTTTGGGTGTCTTTAGTGGGTACGGTTTTGGGAACTTTTACTACACTGATCTTAATTGGTTGGCTGATTTTATTGGTAACTGCCATTTGGTTTATTTACCGTGTAGTCGTCGGACTGATTAAACTGAATGAAGATAAGCCTGTTTCCAATCAAGGATGGTTTTAAAGCATGGCATATTTATTGGCAAGTATCGTTTGCAGCGTGTTGGTGTCTGTCTTGCTGAAAGTGGCGCGCAAGCAAAAAATCAATATCGAGCAGGCGGTGGCGGTGAATTATATCGTTGCCGTCACTTTGACCATGCTGGTGTTAAAACCCGATTTGAGCAATCCGCAGGTATTTTTACCGACGTGGTGGCTTTTTGCGGCCTTGGGCATATTGCTGCCAAGCGTGTTTGTCATTATGGGCAAATCCGTAGATGCGGCAGGTATCGTCAAATCGGACGCGGCACAACGCTTATCGCTGTTTCTGCCGATTGTCGCTTCATTCACGCTTTTCCATGAGCAGTTGACCGAAGGCCGTCTGATCGGTTTGGTATTGGCATTTACGGCACTGTTTTTCTTGCTTTGGAAAAGCGATGGCGGCAAGAAATCCGGCGGCTTCAGCACGCAAGTAATGCTGCTTTTGAGCGTCTGGTGCGGCTACGGCGTCATCGATATTTTGTTCAAACAAGTGGCGAAAAGCGGTACCGCTTTTGCCGGTAATTTGCTGGTGGCGTTTTGTTTGGCCGGTATCTTGATGTTTGGCTACCTGTTTGCCAAAGGAAGCAAATGGACCAAAGAGGGCATAGTGGGCGGTATGATTTTGGGCTGTCTGAACTTTTTGAATATTGTTACCTACATCTCGGCACACCAAATCATGAAGGATAATCCAACCTTGGTCTTTGCCGGTATGAATATTGGCGTGATTGTTTTGGGTACGCTGATCGGTGCGGCAATATTTAAGGAAAAAATCAGCAGCATTAATGCAGCCGGTATCAGTATTGCTATTTGCTCGATAGCCTGCCTGTTTTATTGGCCGCAGATTCGCAGCTTACTGGGTTAAAAATACTCAGGCCGTCTGAAAGTTTTCAGACGGCCTTATTTTTATTATAAAATAGCCATTCATGCGCTGATTTGGCCGTGTGGAAATTATTTTGCGCTTACGGGCGTTTCTATGTTAAACAAAGAAGTTGAACTCACACAATAATATCGATAGTTACATCATGAAACATATTAAAAAACACATTCAATGCGCCGTTTTCGGCATGCTGGTATTGTCCGGTTGCCAATCGTATCAGGAAGATCAAAGCCGCCGCAGTAAAATGGCTCAATTCGCGCTTAACCATCCCGTGGCCGCCCAAGTTATCGGGATGGAAGACGAAGGCTTAATCAATATGACCAGTAATGCCACACGCTTTGCCGAGCGTACAGGTTTGGACGACAAAGCAAACGGCGACAGCAGGGGAACACAGGTCAATGCCGTACGCCAAGCATTGTGGCAGGCGGCGATTGCTTCTAAATTCGACAGCATTATTGCAGAAAAAGCAGGTAATGCGCGTCTGACGGATATGGAGTTGCGAGAAGGTAAAGACGACTACTTCAGCCGCTACCTTGCCGACCAGGCAGTCGATCAACGTAATAACCGTATCGGCCGCAGTATCGGCAGTGCCAAACCCGACAGCGATATGAAGACGCTGGCGGCAAGCATTTTGTTCTACTACAACAAAGTAGGCTTATGGACGGCTTCCGAAGTGAACAACCGTTGGCGCATCAAACAGGAAAAACTTTCAGACGGCCAGTATGCCGAGGCATTGAAAAATATCGCCAAATTGGATCAAAACGGTATGACCGAACAGGAACGTAATAGTTATAAAACCGGTACGTTCAGCGAAATCAAACGTTCGGTCAAAGCCATACGTCAAGTCGAAGACTGATTTTAAGACTTCATTATTGAAAGGCAATTGTTATGAATTTCCCTCCGCGTTATGTCTCAAACACCCGTATGCGCCGTATGCGTAAAGATGATTTTTCACGTCGTCTGATGCGCGAGCATACTTTGACGGCAGATGATTTGATCTATCCGGTTTTTGTATTGGAAGGCCAGAATCAGGAAGAGGCAGTCCCATCCATGCCGGGTGTCAAACGCCAAAGTTTGGACAAATTGTTGTTCACTGCTGAAGAAGCACTGAAGCTCGGCATTCCTATGCTGGCTTTGTTTCCCGTGGTAACGCAAAACAAAACCGAGTTTGCGGAGGAAGCTTATAATCCTGAAGGCTTGGTGCCGACAGTAGTACGAACCCTGCGCGAGAAATTCCCAGAGCTGGGTATCATGACCGACGTTGCCTTGGATCCCTACACCATTCACGGTCAAGACGGTTTAACCGATGAAAATGGCTATGTCCTCAACGATGAAACCATTGAAGTTTTGGTAAAACAGGCTTTGTGTCATGCCGATGCAGGCGCACAAGTCATTGCCCCGTCAGACATGATGGACGGACGTATTCTTGCCATCCGTGAAGCCTTAGAAGATGCCGGACATATCCATACGCGCATTATGGCGTATTCGGCAAAATATGCTTCAGCGTTCTATGGCCCGTTCCGCGATGCCGTCGGTAGTTCCGGCAATCTGGGTAAGGCAGACAAGAAAACCTACCAAATGGATCCTGCAAATACTAACGAAGCCTTGCACGAAGTAGCATTGGATATTCAAGAGGGCGCAGACATGGTTATGGTAAAACCGGGTCTGCCGTATCTGGATGTCGTCCGCCGAGTCAAAGACGAATTCGGCGTACCGACGTATGCTTACCAAGTTTCCGGCGAATATGCCATGCTTCAGGCTGCCATTCAAAACGGTTGGCTGGATGGCGAAAAAACCATTTTGGAAAGCTTATTGGCATTCAAACGTGCTGGCGCCGATGGTATTTTGACTTACTACGCGATTGAAGCGGCAAAATTGTTGAAGAAGTAAAATAAAGAAATAAATTAAAAAGCGGCAAACAGTGTTTATCCTGTTTAGCCGCTTTTTTGTATTACTTAAGATTGGCTCAATAGGGCCCGACTAAGGTTTATTTTTTGAAAATCTAAAGAGTTTTGCATAAACAAAGGCCGTCTGAAAAAATAGTCCCCTGATTTTTCAGACGGCCTTATATGATTTAAACCTTAGTGGTGGCTGCAACCGCCGTGGGTTTCACGCAAAGCTTCGGCTGCTTGTTCGTCTGCGTGGTAGCTGGAGCGAACCATTGCGCCGATCGCGGCATTAGTAAAGCCCAATTCGTATGCTTCTTTTTCAAAAACTTTAAATTGGTCAGGCGTTACATAGCGTAGGACGGGCAGGTGGCCGTCTGAAGGTTGCAGATATTGGCCGATGGTAATCATCTCGATATTGTTGGCACGCATATCGCGCATTATTTCGCGTACGTCCTCGTCTGTTTCGCCCAAGCCGACCATGATGCCGGACTTTGTCGGGATATGGGGCATCATTTCTTTGTAACGGCGCAGAAGCTCGAGGGAGTGTTGGTAATTGGCACCCGGACGGGCTTTTTTATACAGGCTTGGATGGGTTTCTAAGTTGTGGTTCATCACGTCGGGCGGTGTTTCTGCCAAGATTTCCAGTGCGATGTCCAAACGGCCGCGGAAATCGGGAACAAGGATTTCGATTTTGGTATTCGGGCTGGTTTCGCGGATGGCTTTGATGCAGTCGGCGAAGTGTTGGGCGCCGCCATCACGCAGGTCGTCACGGTCGACGGAAGTAATCACGACATAGCGCAGGTTCATGGATTTAACGGATTCGGCCAAGTGTTTAGGCTCGTCAGGATCCAGCATATTGGGGCGGCCATGACCAACGTCGCAGAACGGGCAGCGGCGGGTACAAATATCGCCCATGATCATGAATGTGGCCGTACCCTTGGTAAAGCATTCGCTGATATTTGGACAAGATGCTTCTTCGCACACGGTATGCATTTTTTGTTCGCGAAGAATGTTTTTGATTTCAAAGAATTTCTTGCCCGGTAATTTGGCGCGGATCCATTCGGGCTTTTTCAATTTTTGTTCCAATGGAACAACTTTAATCGGAATGCGTGCAGTTTTATCTGCGCCTTTCAGTTTGATGCCGCGTTTTGGGTCGTTTTTTACTTCTTCACTCATGGTGATGTGTTCTTTCTGTCGTTATAAAGGCCGTCTGAAAAGCTTATTGTAGTCTTTATGAACTAAGGGCTTGTGGGTTCAGAGGGGCAGTTAAAAGATGGTGTTGGGGTCGAATATTTTCAGACGGCCTTATGCCAGCTCTTTCTGTAAATGCTTGGTCAGTTTGTCTGAAACTTCTGCCAAGCCGGGTGCCGGAGAGACAAAGTCGGCAATTTGGGTCATTTCCATACCGGCATAACCGCAGGGGTTGATATGGGTAAACGGACTTAAATCCATGTTCACGTTAAGCGCCAAGCCGTGGTAAACGGAGCCGTCTTTGATACGCAGGCCCAGGGAAGCGATTTTACGCTCGCCGACATAAACGCCGGGACGTTTGGGGTCGGCGGCTGCTTCGATGCCGTATTCTGCCAAGGTGGCGATGATGCTGTTTTCAAGTGCGGAAACGATATGGCGCACACTGGTCTTACGGCGTTTGAAATTGATCATCGTATAAACGACCAATTGGCCAGGACCGTGGTAGGTAATTTGACCTCCTCTGTCAATTTGGACAACGGGAATATCGTCGCGGATGAGGAGGTGTTCGGGCTTACCGGCCAAGCCTTGAGTGAATACGGGCGGATGTTCGACCACCCATAATTCGTCTTCGGTATTTTCGTCACGCGAGGCATTAAATGCCTTCATGGCTTCGAAAGTCGGCAGGTAATCGACCAAGCCTTTGTGCACGATTTTCATTACAGCACCACTTTTACCAATTCGTGTGAAGTCAGGTCGCGGTAGATATTGTCGAGCTGCTCTTGATTTTCAACATTTACATGGACAGTCGCGCCGGTATAGTTGCCTTTGCTGCTTGGGCGCGTAGTAATGTGGTGCGGCTCGGTATCGGGAGCGTGTTTGCGCACGGTTTCCAAGATGGCGGATTCAAATTCCGGATGAACCACGCCCATGACTTTTACAGGAAAGGTGCAAGGGAATTCAATTAATGATTTTTTTTCGGTTGAGTCTGTCATGGTTTACTACCTTTTTTGGTTAGCCAGGGCCGTCTGAAAAGTTTTCAGACGGCCCAAAATCCGATATATTTTATCGTAAACGTCCATATCGGGCTATTAAAAATGATGTTTTAGAAAATAGGTGCGGATAAGCTGTTTTCAAGTCTTGAAATGGAGCGCTTCAGCCCAATTTTGAGCTACATTCTGATTTAACAATGATTGAGATTTCTAACTATGCCGACAAAAGACAAATATTTCGAGGAATACAGTGCGCTGGCTACCTTGCCTTTACGCGATGTCGTGGTGTATCCGCATATGGTATTGCCGCTGTTCGTCGGTCGTCCTAAATCGATTGCAGCCCTTGAGGCGGCAATGGCTAATGATGATCCGGTTTTCCTGTTGGCCCAGCTTGACCCTAATACAGAAGACCCTAAAGCTGAAGATTTGCACCAAACTGGTACGGTTGCCCAAGTTTTGCAGGTTTTGAAGCTGCCTGACGGCACCGTTAAAGTGTTGGTAGAAGGTATCCGTCGTGCGCGCGCATTGACGGTTGACGAAACAGGCGGACTGTTTTTATCCCATGTGGAGGCGATTGATGAAAACAGCGACAAGGACAATCCCGAAATTGAAGCCTTGCGCCGTACCTTGCTGACTCAATTTGAGCAATATGCGAAATTGAACAAAAAAATCCCTGCCGAAGTTATCAGTACCATCAGCAGTATCGATGACAACAGCCGTCTTGCCGATACTATTGCCGCGCATTTGCAGCTGAAATTAGAGCAGCGTCAATATGTACTGGAGACTGCCGGCATTGTTGACCGTTTGGAATTTCTGCTGGCGCAGTTGGAAGCCGAACTCGATATCATGCAGGTCGAGAAACGCATCCGTGGCCGTGTGAAACGTCAAATGGAAAAATCCCAACGTGAGTATTACTTGAATGAGCAAGTAAAAGCGATTCAGAAAGAATTGGGCGAAGAAGACGAGCGCGACGAGCTGGATGCGCTGGAAAACAAAATCAAAGAAGCAGGCATGAGCAAAGAGGCTGAAGAAAAATGTCTGTCTGAATTGAAAAAACTGAAAATGATGCCGCCGATGTCTGCGGAATCTACCGTCGTGCGCAACTACATCGATACTTTGCTTGAGTTGCCGTGGAAGAAAAAATCCCGTGTCAGCAAAGATATTGCCAAGGCTGATTTGATTTTGAATGCCGACCACTATGGTTTGGAAAAAGTTAAAGAGCGCATTTTGGAATATTTGGCCGTTCAAAAACGTATGGACAAGCTCAAAGGCCCGATTTTATGTCTGGTTGGCCCTCCGGGGGTGGGTAAAACTTCCTTGGGTGAGTCGATTGCCAAAGCCACAGGCCGTCAATATGTGCGTATGGCGTTGGGCGGCGTGCGTGATGAAAGCGAAATCCGCGGCCACCGCCGTACCTATATCGGCTCTATGCCGGGCAAAATCTTGCAAAATATGGCGAAAGCGGGTGTGAAAAACCCATTGTTCCTGCTTGATGAAATCGACAAGATGGGCAGCGATTTCCGTGGTGATCCTGCCAGTGCTTTGCTTGAGGTGCTGGATCCTGAGCAAAACAACAAGTTCGCTGACCATTATGCCGAAGTCGATTATGATTTGAGCGATGTGATGTTTATTGCCACTTCAAACAGCTTGAATATCCCGACTCCGCTGCTTGACCGTATGGAAATTATCCGTCTGTCCGGTTATACGGAAGATGAAAAAATCAATATCGCCATGCAATACCTTGTGCCGAAACAAATGAAGCGCAATGGTGTGAAAGAGGGTGAGTTGGTGGTTGATGAAAGTGCGGTGCGCGATATTATCCGTTACTACACCCGCGAGGCCGGTGTCCGCTCGTTGGATCGCGAAATTGCCAAAATCTGTCGCAAAGTGGTGATGCAGGTTACTTTGAATGAGGACAAGAAAAAAGCGTCCAAATCCAAAACAGTAAGCAAGGCCAAGCCTAAAGCGATTAAAGTTACTGAGAAAAATCTGCATGACTATCTGGGCGTGCGCCGTTTCGACTATGGTGTGGCCGAAAGCGAAAACCGCATCGGCCAGGTAACCGGTCTGGCTTGGACCGAAGTCGGTGGCGAGTTATTGACCGTAGAGGCGGTTGCCTTGCCGGGTAAAGGTACGATTCAATGCACCGGCCAACTGGGCGATGTCATGAAAGAATCGGTATCGGCTGCATGGTCGGTTGTCCGTTCCCGTGCTGAATCAGTGGGTTTGGCGCCTGATTTTTACGAGAAGAAAGACATTCACGTTCATGTGCCTGAAGGTGCGACGCCAAAAGACGGTCCGAGCGCAGGTATCGCCATGACTTTGGCGATGGTTTCTGCCTTCACCAAAATTCCGGTGCGTGCAGACGTGGCGATGACCGGCGAAATCACTTTGCGTGGCGAAGTCTTGCCGATTGGTGGTTTGAAAGAAAAACTGCTGGCTGCTTTGCGCGGCGGTATCAAGCATGTATTGATTCCAAAAGACAACGTCAAAGATTTGGAAGAAATCCCTGAAAATGTTAAAACCGGTCTGACCATTCATCCGGTCAAATGGATTGATGAAGTGTTGGCTTTGGGTTTGGAAGCTCAGCCTGAGCAATGGGCGGCTGAATTGGCGGTTGCCGAGACCCCGCAAACTTCTAAGACGAAGTCAAGAACAAAAGCAACCAAGCATTAAGTTGGTCGTCTGATGTTGCAAAAAATGTGGTTTTGCCCTGAATGCCACAAAAATAGGGCAATTCCACATCTTTTACTTGACATGATAATTTCAGAATTGCTATAAAGTGCGTATGTGCTTTAAAAGTGCTTAAGCCCCGAGTATTCGGGCATTTCATCATTTTTTACGATAGGAAGGGACTAATTGTGAACAAGTCTGAATTGATCGAAGCAATTGCTCAAGAAGCCGGCATTTCCAAATCTGCTGCGCAAAAAGCTTTGGATGCTACTACTAATGCCGTAACCAATGCGTTGAAAAACGGCGACACTGTTACTCTGGTCGGTTTCGGTACTTTCTACGTCGGCGAACGCGCCGAACGTCAAGGCCGCAACCCTAAAACTGGCGAGCCTTTGACTATTGCTGCTGCTAAAACTCCTAAATTCCGTGCCGGTAAAGCATTGAAAGACGCTCTGTAATTTAGAGTCTTTCCCTGAATGGGAATAAAAAACCGATTTGATTCGGTTTTTTATTTTGAAGGCCGTCTGAAACCTTTCAGACGGCCTTTAGTTTGTTGAGTGTATAAAAAGGCTGAAATCCTAATGATAAAAGGATTTCAGCCTTTTTAGTTTATCTTGTTACACTTGATTTTTACATTAATAAGATTTATCATTAGCAAAGAAAATAACAATACTTAAAACAAACCGCACTTATCGAAAGAAGAGGCAAATAGCCACTCATAACCAATCTTTCAAATGTGCCACACATTCGTCATTCTTCTCACGTTTTTTAATAATCTACTTTTAAAACAAATGAAAAGAGAGGCTTATGTCTACCATTCCTTTGTCGCGCCTGAAAAAAGGCGCAGTCGTACATATTGATTCTATTATTTCCAACCCTGTTTTTGGTGAATTGGATTCCTTGGTAACCCGTCGTCTTGCGGATTTGGGTTTTTCCAGCGGAATGCCGTTGCAAGTGATTGCCGTGGGCGGTTTTGGAAGAGGACCGTTTGCAGTACGCTTGGGCAATCAATCCCAATTTTCCCTGCGGTTGGAAGAGGCCGGGAAGATTATGTGTCGTATCGTTGAGGCCGTTTAAGGCCGTCTGAAAGAATAAGGAAAAATGATGGAACTAAGCTATTTTGCCTTGATTGGCGCGCCAAACTGCGGCAAAACCGTTTTGTTCAACGGTTTGACCGGCTCACATGCCAAGGTTGCCAATTATCCGGGCGTAACTGTCGATAAGCGCGAGGGCGCCTTCCTCGACGACGAGGCCGTCCGCATTATCGACCTGCCGGGCACATACAGCCTACGCACGACCAGCCCCGACGAAGCGGTGGCGAAAGATGTAATGGTAGGCAAGATGGGCATTCCGCCCGATGCCATTATTGCCGTTGCCGACGCGACCAACCTGCGTATGACCCTGCGCATGATTTTGGAACTGAAAACGCTGGGACTGCCTATGGTGGTGTCGCTGAATTTGAGCGACGTGGCCCGCAAAAGGGGCTTGAATATCGACGCGGCCAAACTGAGCGAGTTGTTGGATGCACCTGTTTTGGAAACAGTTGCAGTGAGCGCGTCGGGTGTACAGGCTGTACGCGAAGCCGTGGCGAAGCTGCCGCGCAAACGCTCTTTCCCCGCAAACCCCGCCTCTGCCGAACGCACGCTCGATGCGCTGGATAGCGACAAACTTTATCAAGAAGTCGAATCGATTTTGGCACAAGTGGTACGCACCCAGATGACGCTGCCCGCATGGCACAAAAAACTCGACGACATCGTGCTGCACCCCGTCTGGGGCATGATTATGCTGCTGGTCATCCTGTTTATGGTGTTCCAAGCGGTTTACACATGGGCGGCGCCGATTATGGACGCCATCGAAGGCGGCTTTACCGCGCTGGGCGAATGGATAGGCGCCAACATGGAGCCGGGCATCCTCAGCGACTTGCTCGTCAACGGCGTCATTGCCGGTTTGGGCAGCGTGTTGGTGTTCCTGCCGCAGATTACGATTTTGTTTGCCTTTATCCTGCTATTGGAAGACTCAGGCTATCTGCCGCGTGCAGCCTTCCTGCTGGATAACATCATGGCAAAAAGCGGTTTGTCCGGCCGTTCGTTTATTCCCCTTTTGTCCAGCTTTGCCTGTGCCGTTCCTGCCGTGATGTCGGCGCGTACCATTAACGACCCGCGCGAACGCCTTGTTACCATCGCGGTTGCGCCGTTGCTGACTTGTTCCGCACGTTTGCCAGTGTATGCGCTGATTATCGCCGCTGTTATTCCTGACCGTACAGTGGGTGGGATTTTCAACCTGCAAGGCCTGACATTGTTTATTCTTTATATCGTAGGCATTCTGTCGGCTGCATTGGCAGCGTATATCATGAAACGCTTGGCGCGGATGAAAGGCAATGTGCAACAATTCCCACTTTTGATGGAATTGCCGACTTTCCGTACGCCTAACTTCAAACACATCATGACCAGCTTGTGGGATAGGGTAAAAGCCTTCCTGAAACGCGCGGGTACCATCATTTTTGCGTTGGCCGTGGTCTTGTGGGGCTTGGTAAGCTGGCCGCAACCGCCTGAAGGCGCAACCGGTGCCGCCATCGATTACAGCTTGGCAGGTACGCTTGGTCATGCTATTCAGCCGTTTTTTGCACCTTTGGGTTTTACTTGGGAAATGTGTATCGCCATGATTCCGGGTATTGCCGCGCGCGAAGTGGTCGTTGCCGCATTGGGTACCGTTTATGCCGTCAGCGCGTCGTCTGAAGATGCCGTACAAAACGCATTAATTCCCATCATACACAACAACTGGGGCTTGCCGACCGCCTTTGCCTTCTTGGCTTGGTATGTGTATGCTCCGATGTGTGCCGCGACTTTGACCGTGATTAGACGCGAAACCAAATCCACGAAAAATATGCTTATGATTACAGGCTATTTGTTCCTGATGGCTTATTTTGCCGCATTCGTGGTTTACCAAATTTCTTCAAGGATACTATCATCATGACTCAATATATTATCGTCGGCTTGATTATGCTTGCCTGCGTATTCTTCCTCTTGCGAAAATTCGTATTCAAACCGAAAAAACGCGACTGCAGCAGCGGCTGCGGTAAATGCGGCGGTTGTGGTTAAATAAAGAGGGTTAGGTAAAAGTAAAAGGCCGTCTGAAATGGTTTCAGACGGTCTTTTTTATTGCTCTATGGCTTTTCAGATGCAAAACTAGGTATTTAGAGCTTAGCACCAGGATTTATTGAACGGGAAGCCTGAAATGTCCAGTGATGGTGTAGCGGTAGAGGACATCGTCTTCACGGGTTCCTGAACCGATATTATGGATAATCAGGGGCCTGTCTCCGATTTTTCGATCGGAGACGATACCGATATGGGGACGGTTGCCTTTCAGTTCCCAAGTTACAATATCGCCAGCTTGATAGTTTGTATCTTGAACGGCCCAGCCTTGACGCGTGAAATAAGTCATTAGGTTAGGTACGCGGCGGTGGTCAATATTGGTATCAGGTTGTTTCAAACCCCAGCGTTTCGGATAGACGGAAAAGTTGCGGCTCATGTCTTGATGAACAAGATCTTGCAAATCTATATTTTGGTCGCGCAAGGCACGGATAATGACGTCTGTGCAAACGCCTTTTGATATCGGCACATCTCCCATCGGATAAGTGAGCTTCGTGTAAGCTGGGTCGTAACGAAGGGTTTTGCCGATTTGGTTGCGCGCAGATTGTACGATTTTCGGTGATGGTCCTTTGGGTTCGGTAATTTTTTGTTGTAGGAAATCGGTATTAATACTTAGGATAGAATTGTGATGACGAGCAAAAAATACAACTGTTGTAATCAGAAGGATAGAAAGCGCAATACTGAGAACTATGGGCTTAAAGGCTATTTTGTGTTTCATGATATATGCACGGCTTAGATGTTGTCTGCATTATTATCAGATTTTTGAGTGGGTTGGCAATGCATAATGGAAAAATGGTCTTGAGCAAGTATGTACGGGCAAATAATAGATGAGTGTTATTTGGGTATTACCAAAACATTTTTTGTAAATATAGATTTTAAATTGGCATATGATAAAAGGCCGTCTGAAAACTTTTCAGACGGCCTTAGTTATTGGAGAAGGCTATTTCAATGCTTCTAACAGCTTCCCGTGTATTCCACCGAAACCGCCGTTGCTCATGACCAAAATATGATCGCCTGCTTCGGCATTTTTCACAATTTCGGCAACAAAGGCATCGAAGTCTTTGCCTACGTGCAGTTTGTCACCTAAAGGCGCGAGGGCTTCGGCGACGTCCCAGTCCACGCCACCGGCGTAGCAGAACACTTGGTCGGCATTGTTTAAGCTTGCGGGCAGGGCGGCTTTCATGGTACCGAGTTTCATAGTGTTAGAACGTGGCTCGAGGACGGCGAGGATGCGTGCGTTACCGACGTGCTGGCGCAGACCTTCGATAGTGGTTTCGATGGCGGTCGGGTGGTGGGCAAAGTCATCGTAAACAGTGATGCCGTTTACCGTGCCTTTGATTTCCATACGGCGTTTGACGTTTTTAAATGCACTTAAAGCTTCGCAGGCCGTCTGAATATCGACGCCGGCATGACGTGCAGCGGAGATAACGGCGAGGGCGTTCATACGGTTGTGTTCGCCCATCAGTTCCCACGCGACGTGTCCGACTGTTTCGCCGTGATGACGTACGTCGAACGAGCCGTCGGCATGGACGGTACCAACCTGCCAGCCTTGTTCGGTACCAAATTTTTCTACGGGCGTCCAGCAGCCTTTATCCAGAGTATCTTGCAGGCTTTGCTGTTGGCCGTTGCAGACGATGAGGCCTTCAGACGGCACGGTGCGTACCAAATGATGGAATTGGGTTTGAATGGCGCCCAAATCGGCAAAAATGTCGGCGTGGTCGAATTCAAGATTGTTCAAAATGGCGGTACGCGGACGGTAGTGTACGAATTTGGAGCGTTTGTCAAAAAAGGCAGTATCGTATTCGTCGGCTTCGATAACGAAGAATGGGGATTTTGAGTTAGGGTCTTGGCGCGGGGGTTGTGGCAGACGGGCGGAAACGCTGAAGTTTTCCGGTACGCCACCAATCAGGAAGCCCGGAGCGAGACCGGCATATTCCAAGACCCAGGCGAGCATGGAGGCGGTAGTCGTTTTGCCGTGTGTGCCGGCTACACCGAGTACCCAATGATGGTGTAATACGTTTTCAGCAAGCCATTGCGGGCCGGAAATGTAAGGCAGGCCTTTATTCAAAATGGCTTCAATCACATCCATGCCGCGTTTGGCAACATTACCGATAACGTAAATATCGGCTTTAAATTCGTCCAATTGAGCGGCATCAAAACCTTCATGTACGTCTATGCCCAAGGCTTCAAGCTGGGTGCTCATCGGCGGATACATCTTTGCGTCGCAACCGCTGACTTTAAAACCTGCTTCTTTGGCAATAGCCGCTACGCCGCCCATAAATGTGCCGCCGATACCGATAATGTGGATGTGTTTCATGATAAGACTGTCTTTGGATAAATTAATTTTAAAGCCGTCATTATAACGGAGTTTGGATAAAGAAAGGGGTCGTCTGAAAAGTTAGGCAACAACAAGAATAGGAAAAAATGCGAAGAATTGATTTTAAAAGGAGGGCGTTGAGGTTTTGCAAGTATGGGATTGGGGTTAGCCCTGCTTTGGAAAGAGTTATTTGATACGGTAAAGTCGTTCACGAAGGTCAGGTGAAGCATTGCCTCGAACTCCTCCATGCTTGATAGCGTGAAGTTTTCGATAATAGGTTTACTTGGATAGACTTTAGAGAATGGGGGGTATTCAATTAATGCCGTCTGAAAAATAAGTCCTGAGCAAACCACGCTACGACTTATTTTCAGACGGCATTTGTATTCTGTGTTTTGCGATTTCTATTAAAGCGCTGCTTCCGAGCGTTCACCGGTACGGATACGGATAGCTTCTTCAACCGGATAAATGAAGATTTTACCGTCACCGATTTTGCCGGAATGTGCGGTTTCTAAAATGGCATCAACAGCCTGATCGACTTTGTCGTCAGCCAATACCAATTCGATTTTCACTTTAGGCAGGAAATCAACTGCGTATTCTGCGCCGCGATAAATTTCCGTATGGCCTTTTTGGCGGCCGAAACCTTTGACTTCGCTGACGGTCATGCCGGTAATGCCGATTTCAGTCAGGATTTCGCGTACATCGTCGAGTTTGAAAGGTTTGATAATAGCTTCGATTTTTTTCATATTAAGTCTCCTTGTTTGCAAAAAGGCCGTCTGAAACATTCAGACGGCCTTTGTTCCATCAAGTTCGTTCAAATTTTATTTGAGTGAACTTATTTCTTTTTCTGAGCCGGTAGGTCGGTACATACGCCCAATGCCACTTCCGCAGCCATACCGATGGATTCTCCCAGGGTTGGGTGTGGGTGGATGGTTTTACCGATATCGGCGGCATCACAGCCCATTTCAATCGCCAAGCAGACTTCACCGATCATATCGCCGCCGTTAGGACCAACGATACCGCCACCGATGATGCGGCCGGTTTCAGCATCAAAAATCAGCTTGGTGAAACCATTGTCGCAACCGTTGGCAATTGCACGGCCGGAAGCAGCCCATGGGAAGTTGGCTTTGGTAATTTTGCGGCCGGAAGCTTTGGCAGACAACTCGGTTTCGCCAACCCATGCCACTTCAGGAGAAGTGTAAGCAACACCCGGAATAACGCGCGCGTCAAAGTAGGCTTTATGGCCGGCACAGTTTTCCGCAGCAACGTGGCCTTCGTGAACGGCTTTGTGTGCCAACATCGGTTGACCGACGATGTCGCCGATAGCGTAGATGTGCGGCACGTTGGTGCGCATTTGTTTGTCCACTTCGATGAAGCCGCGGTCAGTTACAGCAACGCCTGCTTTTTCGGCGCTGATGAGTTTGCCGTTAGGCGCACGACCGGCAGCCACCAATACGGCATCGTAACGTTGTGGCTCTTTAGGCGCATTTGCACCTTCAAAAGTAACGTAAACGCCGTCTTCTTTAGGCTCAACAGCAACAGTTTTGGTGTTGATCATGATGTTGTCAAAACGGTATTCGTTTTGTTTTTGCCATACTTTAACCAAGTCGCGGTCTGCGCCTTGCATCAGGCCGTCCATCATTTCAACAACATCCAGGCGAGACCCCAAAGTGCTGTAAACCGTACCCATTTCGAGACCGATAATACCACCGCCGATGATCAACAGTTTGCCTGGTACTTCTTTCAGAGCCAGTGCACCGCTGGAATCGATGATGCGTGGATCTTCAGGAATGAAAGGCAGTTTGGTTACGCGGCTACCTGCTGCAATGATACAGTTTTTGAAGGCAACGATTTTTTTCTCGCCGGTAGGAGTCGCTTGCTCGTACACGTCGCCGGTAGTCAGCGACACTTCCAAGTGGTGCGGATCTAAGAATTGGCCGTCGCCTTGGATAACGTCTACTTTACGGCCTTTGGCCATGCCTGCCAAACCGGTAGTCAAACGGGAAACCACGCCGTCTTTGTAAGCACGCAGCATGTCGATATCGAGTTCAGGCTCTGGGTATTTGATACCGTTGGCAGCCAAGTGACGCACTTCATCGATAACGGCAGCATTGTGCAACAGGGCTTTGGAAGGGATACAGCCAACGTTCAAGCAAACGCCGCCCAAAGTTTTGTAACGCTCGACGATGGCAACTTTCAAGCCTTCGTCAGCAGCGGCAAATGCAGCAGAATAACCGCCAGGGCCGCCACCCAATACAACTACGTCGTATTCGGCATCGGCAGAACCGCCGAATTGAGCAGCTTGAGGAGCAGGAGCGGCTGCTTTAGGTGCTTCTTGCGCAGGAGCAGCTGGTGCTTCGGCTTTAGGAGCGGCAGCCGCACCTTCGGCTTCAACGACTGCAATCAAGCCGCCTTCGGAGATTTTATCGCCGACTTTAACTTTAACTTCTTTAACGACACCTGCAACTTCGGCAGGTACGTCCATAGTGGCTTTATCGGTTTCCAAAGTAATCAGGGTATCGTCCACAGCAATGGTGTCGCCTACATTTACTTCAACCGCAATAATATCTACGTTTTCGTGACCGCCAATGTCGGGCACTTTTAATTCAACTAAGCTCATGTCTAATCTTTCTGAATGATGTTCGGACTTCTTTTTTCAGACGGCCTGAGTAAAAAGGCCGTCTGAAAATGCTCGGATTACAGAGTAATGCGGCGGAAGTCTTTCAACAGGTTAGCCAGGAATACGGTAAAGCGCATACCGGCGGCACCGTCGATGACGCGGTGGTCGAAGGACAGGCTCAATGGGCACATCAGGCGAGGAGCGAATTCTTTGCCGTTCCAAACCGGTTTAATTTGGGATTTGCACACGCCCAAGATGGCAACTTCAGGAGCATTCACGATTGGCGTGAAGCCTGTACCGCCGATACCGCCCAAGCTGGAAATGGTAAAGCATGCGCCTTGCATTTCTTGTGGTTTGAGCTTGCCTTCGCGGGCTTTTTTAGACAATTCGGTCAGCTCTTGGCTGATTTGTTTCAAGCCTTTTTGATCCACGTCTTTGATTACTGGAACAACCAAGCCGTTTGGCGTGTCTGCTGCGAAACCGATGTTGAAGTAGTTTTTCAGCACCAAGTTGTCGCCATCCAAAGAGGCGTTGAATTCAGGGAAGGCTTTCAGTGCAGCAACAGAGGCTTTAATGATGAAGGCCAATGGAGACAGTTTCACGCCTTCGCGTTCCCATTCTTTGTTCAGCTGTTTGCGGAATTCTTCCAATTCGGTCATATCCGCTTCCTCGTGTACGGTAACGTGAGGAATCACAACCCAGTTGCGAGACAGGTTTTGACCAGAGATTTTCTTAATGCGAGACAGTTCTTTAACTTCGACGCTGCCGAATTTAGAGAAGTCAACTTTAGGCCATGGCAACAAGTCCAGACCACCGCCCAAAGAGGCAGCGGCAGGTTTGCCTGCACCGCTTTGCATAACGGATTTAACGAAGGCTTTAACGTCTTCGCCCATGATACGGCCTTTCAGACCGGTACCTTTAACTTGACCCAAATCTACACCCAATTCGCGCGCCAGTTTACGTGCGGAAGGACCTGCATGGGCTTTGGCAAAAGCAGCTTCGTCAATTTTGGCAGCTGCAGGTGCAGCTGGAGCAGGCGTAGCGGCTGGTGCGGGAGCAGCAGGAGCCGGAGCAGCGGCTGGTGCAGGTGCGGCAGCTTGAGCGGCAGGAGCAGGAGCAGCTGCGGCGGAACCGGCGGTTTCTACTTCGATAATGGCAGAACCTTCAGATACTTTGTCGCCAACTTTTACAAATACGGCTTTAACAACACCGGCTTCTGTACATGGTACGTCCATAGTGGCTTTGTCGGTTTCCAGAGTAATCAGAGTGTCGTCAACGGCAACAGTGTCGCCAACTTTAATTTCAACGGCAATAATGTCTACATCTGTATGACCGCCAATATCCGGGACAACAACTTTTACAGTTGCCCCGCCTGCAGGGGCTGCGGCAGGAGCGGCAGCGGGAGCTGCAGGAGCCGGGGCTGCATCGGCAGCGGGAGCTGCAGGAGCCGGGGCTGCATCGGCAGCGGCGGCATCGGTTTCAACGGTCAGAATAACACCGCCTTCAGAGATTTTATCGCCAACTTTAACTTTAACTTCTTTCACGACACCGGCTGCATCGGCAGGTACGTCCATAGTGGCTTTGTCGGTTTCTAAAGTAATCAGGGTGTCGTCAACGGCAATGGTGTCGCCTGCTTTAACTTCTACAGCGATGATGTCGACGTTTTCATGACCGCCGATATCAGGGACTTTGATTTCTACGATACTCATTTGAGTTCCTTTAATATTTTCAGTTTGATGCCGTCTGAAAACTGTTTCACACGGCATCGGTACAGTTTGTCTGTTCAAACCATTCAAACATTTGGTTTTCAGACGGCCTAATGTTAACAGGCCGTCTGAAACATCAATTAGCGTTTCCAGCTAGGAGCTGCATCGGCTTTAATACCATATTTTTCAATGGCTTGTTGAACGGTTTCTTTGCTGACTTTGCCCTGTTCGGCCAGAGCGCTCAATGCAGCAACGGCAACGTTGTAGCGGTCAACTTCGAAGAAGCTGCGCAGGTTGGCACGGCTGTCGGAACGACCGAAGCCATCGGTACCCAAGACGTGGTAGTCGTTAGGGATGTAGGCACGGATACGGTCAGCATAGCTGCGGATGTAGTCGGTAGCGGCAATAACCGGACCGTCATGACCTTGCAGTTGAGAAGTAACAAACGGTACTTTTGCAGTTTCCAATGGGTTCAGACGATTGAAGCGTTCCACTTCGATGGCATCGCGGTGCAGCTGGTTGAATGATGGGCAAGACCAGATGTCTGCTTCTACGCCGAAGTCGGCTTTCAACAATTCGGCACCGGCAATGACTTCTTGCAGGATGGTACCGGAACCCATCAATTGGACTTTTTTATCGCCTTTGCCGCCGGCTTTCAGCAAGTACATACCTTTCAGGATGTCTTGTTCTACGCCTTCAGGCATGTCCGGATGGGTATAGTTTTCATTCATCAGGGTGATGTAGTAGAACACGTCTTCGTGGTTAACATACATACGGCGCAAGCCATCGTGTACGATAACGGCTACTTCATATTGGAATGTCGGATCGTAAGTTACACAGTTTGGAATCAAATCTGCTTGAATGTGGCTGTGGCCGTCTTCATGTTGCAAACCTTCGCCATTCAGTGTTGTACGGCCGGCTGTACCACCCAGCAGGAAACCGCGTGCATGCATATCGCCTGCTGCCCATGCCAAGTCGCCGACGCGTTGGAAACCGAACATAGAGTAGTAGATGTAGAAAGGAATCATGGCAAAGTCGTTGTTTGCGTAGCTGGTCGCAGCAGCAATCCAGTCAGCCATAGCACCTGGTTCGTTAATACCTTCTTGCAAGATTTGACCGTCAACAGATTCTTTATAGAACATCAGTTGGTCTTTATCTTGAGGAGTGTATTGTTGGCCTTTAGGGTTCCAAATACCGTATTGACGGAACATACCTTCCATACCGAACGTACGGCTTTCATCTGGAACGATAGGCACCACGCGTTTGCCGATTTTTTTGTCTTTCAACAAAGTAGACAGGATGCGGACGAAAGCCATGGTGGTTGAGAATTCACGGTCACCGCTGGATTTCAGTTGAGTCTCAAATGCTGACAGTTCAGGCACTTCCAGAACTTCTTGGGTAGGTTTGCGTTGAGGCAGGTAGCCACCCAAAGCTTCACGGCGTGCATGCAGGTATTTGTATTCTTCGCTGTCGGGAGCAAAAGTCAGGTAAGGCAGGTTGCCACTGTCGATTTGCTCGTCGGTAACAGGAATGTCAAAGCGATCACGGAATTGTTTCAGAGAAGCTTTGTCCATTTTCTTGGCTTGGTGAGCAACGTTTTGACCTTCGCCGGATGCACCCATGCCGTAACCTTTAATGGTTTTAGCCAAAATGACAGTAGGTTTGCCGTCGGCGTGGTTCACTGCGCGGTCGTAAGCGTTGTACACTTTTTGAGGGTCGTGACCACCGCGGTTCAATGCCCAAATTTGTTCATCAGTCATATCGGCGACCAATGCTTTCAGTTCAGGCGTATTGAAGAAGTGTTCGCGAACGTATGCACCGTCTTTGGATTTGTAAGTTTGGTAGTCACCGTCCAGGCACTCTTCCATACGTTTGCGCAGGATGCCATCTTTGTCTTTTGCCAAGAGGCGGTCCCAACGACGACCCCAGATGACTTTCACAACATTCCAGCCGGCGCCGGCAAAGTTGCCTTCCAGCTCTTGAATGATTTTGCCGTTACCGCGTACTGGACCGTCCAAACGTTGCAGGTTACAGTTGATGACGAATACCAGGTTATCCAAGCCTTCGCGTGAAGCCAGAGCAATAGCACCTTGGCTTTCAGGTTCATCCATTTCGCCGTCGCCACAGAATACCCATACTTTACGGCCTTTGGTTTTAGCTAGGCCGCGAGATTCCAAGTATTTCAGGAAACGGGCTTGGTAAATCGCCATCAATGGGCCAAGACCCATAGATACGGTTGGGAATTGCCAGAAGTCAGGCAACAGGTGAGGGTGAGGATAGGAAGGCAGACCATGACCGGCAACTTCTTGACGGAAGTTGTTCAATTGGTCTTCAGTCAGACGGCCTTCAACGAAAGCGCGTGCGTAGATACCAGGGGCAACGTGGCCTTGGAAGAATACCAAATCGCCTTCTTCGCCTTCACCTTTAGCTTTCCAGAAGTGGTTGAAGCCGACTTCGTACATAGTGGCGGCTGATTGGAAAGATGCAATGTGTCCACCCAATTCCAAATCTTTTTTACCTGCGCGCAAAACGATAGCGGCAGCGTTCCAACGAACGAATGCACGGATACGGTGTTCGATGTTTTGGTCGCCAGGGATGCCTTTTTCGTCTTCAACGGAAACGGTGTTCAAGTATGGAGTAGTGGTGCCATGGGGCATACGGATGCCTTTGTCACGGCTGTATTTGACCAAACTTTCCAGCAGATACTGGGCGCGTTCGCTGCCTTCATATTCTAAAACAGAGCTTAACGCGTCTAACCATTCTTTGGTTTCAATTGGGTCAACATCGTGTAATTGGGTGGACATAATATCTATCCTTGTGTTGAGTGTTTTTCAATGACGGAGTATTACTCCGATATTTTCGTTTGTGAACATATATGAGTTAAAAACGAAAATTCCTAGAGTCAAATTCGAAAAAGTCTTAATTACTGAAATGTTTTCAATACGTTATAACCGTTGATGAAAAATCAGAAAGAATAGAACTTTTTGCGAACCGGCCAACCTGCAAATGCTATCAGTAATTGGGCAAACTGGCAAATCATGCTGTAGATATTGATAGGATGTAAAGGTTAAAATAAGATTTTTTAAAAGAGTTATGGAGCTTGTTTTTAAATCGGGATATTGAGTGGATACAGTAAAAAAGCATCAGATATTTGAGTAAATGGATTCGAATACGAAAAATATTTTTCAAATTTCGTTTTAAATTGAAAGTTTATATTGGATTTAGGGTTTGAAAGAGAAAATTTAGATTATCTGATTCTTTACAAAGAGAATAGGCCGTCTGAAGACTTTAAAGAGATTAAGAGGAAATGGGATTTGAAGATGATAATTATTTAGGAAGAGTAAATGAAAAAATGACATGTACAGGCTTTTAGTTTAGCTCTGAACATGTCATTTATGTAGGAAGTTAGAATTTCAGACGGCCTTTAAACTGCAGAGGATTTTTGGGCAAATTGCTTCCATTGAGCTAAAAGCTCTTTGAGAACATCTTGCTGCTCATGTCCATGTTGGATGGCTTCTTGCAGCCAAAAACATGCGTTATTGATGTCTTTCTCTACACCTAGGCCGTGGTAATAGAGACAGGCAAGATTATATTGGGCCATTGTATCCCTTTGTTTGGCTGCAGCTTCAAACCATTTTGCAGCTTGGGCATAGTCGACAGGTACACCTTGTCCACTGTAATACATCATGCCAAGATTGGTTTGGGATTTGCTGTGTCCATGTTCTGCGGATTGATGGTATAGATCCAGTGCTTCAGCGTAATTTTGTTGACGTTTTAAGCCATAGTGCGCTGCAAATGCCAGTTTGTATAGGCGCTCGGCCTCTTGACGTTGGAGGGCGATTTCTTTGGTTAACTCATAGTTTTGCTGGTTATTCAACGCACTGTCAGATAGAAGTTTTTGGTAAGCGACAAGATTGCCTAAGTCGGCTGCGCGTTGATAATACTGACGGGCGGTGTTTGCATCAACTGCTCGTCCCAATCCGTAGCGATGGATATCTCCCAAAAGGCGCAAGCCTTCCGGATCATTTTGGTCCGCAGCAGACTTGGCGTGTTGATAGGCTTTTTGAGGGTTTCGCTCGGTGTTTTTTCCCAAAAGATAGATTTCGGCAAGTGCTACATGCGCATTGCTGTCACCTTGTGCGGCAGCTTTTTCAAACCATTCCAATGCTTCAGCAGGATTTGATGCGACTAAGAGTTCTGCAAGAGAAGTTTGCGCCGGAACAATGTCGTAATTGGCGGCAATGCGTAAATGTTCGATTGCTTTTTCAGGATTTTGTGCGACACCTTGACCCAATTTATATTGAAGACCAAGTTGCCAGTGTGCTGCAATAAACCCCTGTGCGGCAGATTGCTGGTAGAGTTTATGGGAGTATTCTAAATCAGGGGTGCTTGAGTATTGGTAGTGTTGGGCTAAGAAATATTGCGCCTGAGGGTTTTGTTGCTCGGCAGCTTTCAATGCCCATTTGACTGCTTCTTGGTCATTGCCGCTATCCGCATATAAACGCATCAGGCGCAGCTGGGCCGGGACCAAGTCTTCTTTGGCAAGTTCTTGATAGGCTGAAATAAGCGTTTCTACTTCTGCGCCGTTATTTTCTTGTAATTGGAGAAGATTGTAGCGGGCATAGGGATGACCGGCTCTTGCCGCTTGTTTTAAATATTCAACTGCAATTGCTAAATCTTGTTCGTTTTCTTGGTTTTCGAACAGGCATCCTGCCAGCTGAAATGCAGCCTCAACATGCCCGGCTTCTGCTGCTTCGCAGAGCAATGGGATGGCTCGTGCAAAGTCAGGTGGGTCTTGAGTGATTAATTTTTCTGCTAGCAGAAAAGATTCTTCATATTGTTGAGCATTCATCGGTTTGCTTTTATATTTTGTGAAGGATTAGGAATAAAATAATCGGCCGACAGGGTGCGGCCGTTATGATTTTGTAATTTTGAGGTTATTTACAAAAACAGGCAACCGTATTTGTACTTTTATACTTAGAATAATGGAATAATTTTTTTTATGCTGCATAAATACAACAGAAGGATATGATAAAGTGGGTTGAGAAAATACTTCTGCTGTTTATTCAGTTTAAATTATTTATCATCCGGTTTTTTACGCCACAAAACAAGTAATTTGCCAATATGTTGCACCAGTTGAGCACCCAGTGTTTCACACAGGGCATCACAAATTTCAATACGTTCAGCACGATCATCGCCAAAAACACGGACTTTAATCAATTCGTGTGCTGTCAATGCGGCGTCGGTTTCTTTAATGACGGAGTCGGTCAAACCTTGTTGGCCAACAATAACAACGGGATGAAGGTGGTGTGCTTGGGCTTTCAAGGCCAAAATTTCTTTGGTGCTTAGTTTGTTGTCGCTCATTTTGATAAGTATCCAATTAAAAAGAATAATGGCTATATTGTACGCGATTTAGAACATTTACGGGGGAAATAACGTACAATGCTGATTTCAACTTAAGCATTTCAAATCAAGATGGCTGTACGCTCAAAATCTTCAAAAGCATGGCTGCATGAGCACGTCAACGATCATTATGTCCATATGGCACAAAAAGACGGATATCGTGCCAGAGCGGCTTATAAATTATTGGAAATCAATCAAAAAGATAAATTAATCAAGCCGGGTACGGTTTTGGCGGATTTGGGCAGCGCGCCGGGAAGTTGGTCACAGGTAGCGGCCAAGCTGGTCGGTAAAACAGGGGCAGTGTTTGCTTTGGATATTTTGCCGATGGATGCTATTGAAGGCGTGTCGTTTATTCAGGGCGACTTTAGGGAAGATGCTGTTTTGGAACAGTTTGAAGCCTTATTGGATAATCGTCCGTTAGACCTTGTAATCTGTGATATGGCACCCAATATGTCAGGCAATGCCGTAACAGACCAGGCACGCAGTTTTTATTTGTGTGAACTGGCTTTGGATTTTGCCTCCCAACATTTGAAAACCGGAGGCAGTTTTCTAGTGAAGGTGTTTCAAGGCGCGGGTTATCAAGAGTATACGGCGGCTATGCGTGAAATTTTTGCCAGTGTACAAACTCGAAAGCCGGATGCTTCCCGCAATCGTTCCAGTGAGATTTACCTATTAGGTAAAAATAAACGCTGACAATGTAGGGTAGGTGCTTTAAAATTCTTTCCCTTGATTTTATTTATTTTGTAACCATGGAGCCTGTTCAGTGGGGAATACCATTAAAAACATATTAGTCTGGGTAGTGGGTGGTGCTATGCTTTTAGCAGCATTCAATGCACTCAGCGATAAGCAGGAAGATAAACAGCAAATCGAATATTCTCAATTTATTCAGCAAGTTAATAGTGGCGAAGTATCCAATGTCAATATTGAAGGATCTGTTGTCAGCGGCTATCTGATTAAAGGTGAGCGCACCGATAAAACTGCCTTCTATACCAATGCGCCTTTGGATGACAACTTGGTTAAAACACTGTTGGATAACAAAGTACGCGTCAAAGTGACTCCGGAAGAAAAACCAAGCATGCTGGCCAGTCTGTTTTACAGCCTGCTGCCTGTTTTGTTGTTGATCGGTGCATGGTTCTACTTCATGCGCATGCAAAGCGGCGGTGGCGGTAAAGGCGGCGCCTTCTCTTTTGGTAAAAGCCGTGCGCGTTTGTTGGATAAAGATTCCAATAAAGTGACTTTTGCCGATGTTGCCGGTTGTGATGAGGCAAAAGAAGAAGTACAAGAAATCGTAGATTATTTAAAAGCCCCCAATCGTTACCAAAGCTTAGGCGGTCGTGTGCCGCGTGGTATTTTGTTGGCTGGTAGCCCTGGTACGGGTAAAACATTGCTGGCCAAAGCGATTGCTGGTGAGGCAGGGGTGCCATTCTTCAGTATCTCAGGTTCTGACTTCGTAGAAATGTTTGTCGGTGTCGGTGCGAGCCGTGTCCGCGATATGTTCGAGCAGGCCAAGAAAAACGCTCCATGTATCATCTTTATTGATGAAATTGATGCGGTCGGCCGTCAGCGTGGTGCCGGTTTGGGCGGTGGCAATGATGAGCGTGAGCAAACATTAAACCAATTATTGGTTGAAATGGATGGTTTTGAAAGCAACCAAACTGTTATTGTGATCGCAGCAACCAACCGTCCTGATGTACTTGACCCTGCGTTGCAGCGTCCGGGCCGTTTTGACCGTCAAGTCGTTGTTCCATTGCCTGATATTCGTGGCCGTGAGCAAATCTTAAAAGTACACGCTAAAAAAGTACCTTTGGATGCCTCCGTAGATTTGACTTCTTTGGCTCGTGGTACACCTGGTTTTTCAGGTGCGGATTTGGCAAACTTGGTCAATGAAGCAGCTTTGTTTGCCGGCCGTCGCAATAAAGTTAAAGTTGATCAAAGCGACTTTGAAGATGCGAAAGACAAAATCTACATGGGTCCGGAACGTCGCAGCATGGTGATGCACGAAGATGAAAAACGTGCAACAGCCTATCATGAGGCCGGTCATGCAATCGTAGCGGAAAGCCTGCCGTTTACCGATCCGGTTCACAAAGTAACGATTATGCCTCGTGGCCGTGCATTGGGTTTGACTTGGCAACTGCCTGAGCGTGACCGCATCAGTATGTACAAAGACCAAATGCTGAGCCAGCTCTCAATCTTGTTTGGTGGCCGTATTGCTGAAGATATTTTTATTGGCCGTATTTCTACCGGTGCATCTAACGACTTCGAGCGTGCAACTCAAATGGCACGCGAGATGGTAACGCGTTATGGTATGAGCGACAAAATGGGTGTGATGGTTTATGCTGAGAACGAAGGTGAAGTATTCTTGGGTCGTAGCGTAACCCGTTCTCAAAATATTTCCGAGAAAACCCAACAAGATATCGATGCGGAAATCCGCCGTATTTTAGAAGAGCAATACCAAGTGGCTTACAAAATCTTGGATGAAAGTCGTGATAAGATGGAAACCATGTGCAGGGCACTGATGGATTGGGAAACCATCGATCGAGACCAAGTTTTGGAAATTATGGCTGGTAAACAGCCTAGTCCGCCTAAGGATTACAGCCACAATGTCCGCGATGACAAAGTAGAAGAGCCTGAAGCTCCTGTTGCTGAAGCTGTTGAACCTGTTGAGCAAAATGAGGTTCAGAATACTGAGTCAGTAGAAGCAGACAAAACAGATAAATCTGTATAAGGTTTGAAACAGAAAACGGTAGCTTTTAAGCTACCGTTTTTATTTTGAAGATAAGCTAAAGGTCTCAGGCTAAGTGCGCCTGTTGCTGCCTAAAAGGCGGTTGGATGCCTGATTAATCAGGTATCCAAGAGGGATTAAGGGGGTATTTGGGTAGAATCAGTGGATATTTGAAACACAAACAGCCGAAAATCTTTGTTTAGGTTTCGGCTGTCGGGGGAAAAGGAATTTTGCAAAGGTCTCAGGCCGTCTGAAAATTTTCAGACGGCCTGATTTTATTTGGTTAATTACAAAACAGCCAAAGCTGCTTCGTAGTCAGGCTCGTTCGCAATTTCAGAAACCAATTCAGCGTGGAGAACTTGGTTTTGCTCGTTCAAAACCACCACTGCGCGGGCAGTAAGGCCACGTAATGGGCTTTCTGTCAGTGTAACACCGTAATCGTTAGAAAAGCTGCTGCGGAATGTAGAAAGTGTCACAACATTTTCTAAACCTTCTGCGCCGCAGAAACGGGCTTGTGCAAACGGTAAATCGGCAGAAATGCACAAGACGACGGTATTGTCCAAAGAAGAGGCGCATTTGTTGAAAGTGCGGACGGACTGGGCACATACGCCGGTGTCAATGCTAGGGAAAATATTCAGCACTTTGCGTTTGCCTGCAAAGTTAGCCAATGATTTCTCAGATAGGTCTGCTGCTACCAATGTGAAATCAGGTGCAACTTGGCCGATGGCAGGCAAATTGCCGTTTGTAGAAATAGGAGAGCCTTGGAAAGTAACTTGAGCCATGATTCAGTCCTTGTGTCAGGAGGAAAATAGGATAGGCAGGATTTTAGTAATGACGGCGACGGAAATAGAACATGCCTTCGCTGTCAATTTCTAAAATATAGCGGCCGTTTTGGACGGCGGCATAACCGCTTTTGCCCTCGGTATAAGGCTGCAAAGCAGCGTGTGAAATCAGATAGTCGGTCAGTTTGCTGCCGTCTTGGGCGATATTGTCCACCATTTTTGCAAAGGCAGTGTGGCAGACGCCGTTGGCTGACCAGCCGGCTGAAACGCCTTTTTCATTTTTTTCCATGCATTGGCCGCTGATGACTTCTAAGTCGGTAGGGTGCTTACCAATCAGATTGATAACACCGCCCTCTATGCCGTTAATCGGATAGGTGCGTTGTTTCTTACCTTCTTTCGTTTCGCCGTCTTGAGCTGTACCTAAATCCAAACCGGCTATGGCTTGTTCATCGATATATTTAACTTTGAAGGTAGGCTTGGGCGCTTTGCCTGAAGCAGCATCATTGGCGGCAGTATCTTCAGATTTACCGCCGCAGGCAGCCAATGAAAGGCTGAGCAAGATAAGGGGGAAGGTTTTTTTCATATGAGAAACCCTAGAAAACGATTATATTTCAAATGATAAACGATATTATGGCCGTCTAAAATATTCAGACGGCCTTACTATTATTATTTCAACGGACGAATACCTACTGCATCGCGTACTTTATCCAACAATTCGCGTGCTTCTTTACGCGCTTTTTGTGCGCCGGCCTGCAAAATGTCTTCAATTTGAGAGGGTTTGGCTGTCAACTCATTGTAACGCTCGCGCGGTTCTGCGAGCTCGGCATTGATTTTTGCGCCCAAGAGTTTCTTAGCCTCACCCCAAGCAAGGCCTTCGGCCAGCATTTGTGTAAACTCGGCAGTTTCAGACGGCGTGGAGAAGGCTTTGTAGATTTCAAACAGAGGACTTTCATCAGGCTGTTTCGGTTCGCCGGGCTCTTTCATGTTGGTGATGATTTTGTTAACGGATTTTTGGGTTTTCTTGTCGTTTTCCCAAAGCGGAATGGTATTGCCGTAGGACTTGGACATTTTGCGTCCGTCCAAGCCGACCAAGAGTTCGACATTTTCGTCAATTTTCACTTCTGGCAGGGTGAAGAGTTCTTGGAAGCGGTGGTTGAAGCGGCCGGCAATATCGCGTGCCATTTCAACGTGTTGGATTTGGTCGCGACCGACTGGTACTTCATGGGCATTGAACATAAGAATGTCGGCAGTCATGAGGATAGGGTAGCTGTACAGACCCATTTCCACGCCATGATCCGGATCTTCCTGACCGTTTTCGGTATTTGCCTGTACTGCGGCTTTATAAGCGTGAGCGCGGTTCATCAGGCCTTTTGCGGTAATACAGGTCAGAATCCAGTTCAACTCCATCACTTCGGGAATATCGCTTTGACGGTAGAAAGTGGTCTGTTCCGGATTGAGTCCGCAGGCGAGCCATGTGGCGGCAACAGCTTGAGTAGATTGATGAATCATTTCCGGCTCATGACATTTGATGATGCCGTGATAGTCGGCCAAAAAGAGGAATGATTCGGTATTGGAATCTTGCGCCGCGCGGATGGCCGGGCGGATGGCACCGACGTAGTTGCCCAAGTGTGGAATACCTGTTGTGGTAACGCCTGTTAAAACTCGTTTTTTGCTCATGAAAGTATCCTTCGGCACAAAGGCCGTCTGAAAATAAATATGGTGCCGATTATACCTGATTATTCTTGATTTTTCAGACGGCCTTTTGAGTAAAGAGTAGATGGATAATAAAAGTTATGCACATAAAATCATAAAAATAAAACGTTATAAAACAATAATATAGTAAAAATTGTTGATTAATGGGATAAATGGCTCTTGAGTTATCCACATTTGCGCTTATATAGGCCCTAACAGAATATATTTGAAGAGGAACTTAAAATGAGATTTGATAAATTGACTGCCAAATTTCAGCAAGCTCTGCAAGAAGGTCAAAGTCTGGCTTTGGCTGCGGACAGCAGCTACCTAGAGGCAGGCTTTATCTTAAAAGCGTTGCTTGACGATCAAAACAGTGGTACTGCTGCGTTACTGGCTCATGCAGGTGTGAATGTGCCTCAAGTAAAACAACGTTTGCAGCAACATTTGAGCAGCTTGCCAAAAGTATCCGGTCAAGGTGGCGATATTATGCCTAGCCGTGAGCTGCAAGCTGTATTGAACTTGATGGACAAGGCTGCGACCAAACGTGGCGATGCCTATATCGCCAGCGAACTTTTCCTGCTGGCTTTGGTTCAGCAGAATGATGCGACCGGCAAAATTTTGAAAGAAGCCGGTGCAACCGAACAAAATATCAATGCCGCGATTGATGCGGTACGAGGAGGACAAAACGTGAACGATGCGAATGCCGAAGACCAACGCGATGCTTTGAAAAAATACACACTTGACCTGACTCAACGCGCCCGAGACGGTAAGCTCGACCCTGTTATCGGCCGCGATGATGAAATCCGTCGTGCAATTCAGGTATTGCAACGCCGTACCAAAAATAACCCTGTGCTGATTGGTGAACCTGGTGTGGGTAAAACCGCTATTGTTGAAGGCCTGGCGCAACGTATTGTTAACGGCGAAGTGCCTGAATCCCTACGTAACAAACGCCTTTTGGTTCTGGACTTGGCGGCTTTGATTGCCGGCGCGAAATACCGTGGCGAATTTGAAGAACGCTTGAAAGGCGTTTTGAACGACTTGGCTAAAGATGATGGTAACACTTTGATTTTCATTGACGAAATCCATACTTTGGTTGGTGCAGGTAAAACCGACGGTGCGATGGACGCAGGTAATATGTTGAAACCGGCCTTGGCACGCGGCGAACTGCACTGCATAGGCGCGACTACTTTGGACGAATATCGTCAGTACATCGAGAAAGATGCGGCACTCGAACGCCGCTTCCAAAAAGTATTGGTCGGCGAGCCCAGCGTGGAAGACACCATCGCTATTTTGCGCGGTTTGCAAGAGCGTTATGAAATCCACCACGGTATCGATATTACCGACCCTGCTATCGTTGCCGCAGCGGAGTTGAGCGACCGTTATATTACCGACCGCTTCCTGCCTGATAAAGCGATTGATTTGATCGACGAAGCAGCCAGCCGCATCAAAATGGAGCTGGATAGCAAACCTGAGCAAATGGATAAACTTGACCGTCGCATTATCCAGCTCAAAATGGAAAAAATGCACGTTGCCAAAGAAAGCGATGACGCCAGCAAAAAACGTTTGGAACTGATAGACGAAGAAATTGACGGCCTGCAAAAAGAATACGCCGATTTGGACGAAATCTGGAAAGCCGAAAAAGCGGCGTCTTCCAGTACCGCCGACATCAAGAAACAGATGGACGACATCAAAGTCAAAATCGAGCAGGCCAAACGCCAAGGCGATTTTGCCCGTGCGTCCGAACTCGAATACGGTGAGTTGCCGAAATTGGGCGCACAGTTGCAAGCTGCGGAAAGTAACCCCGACGGCAAAAAACAAAACAAACTCTTCCGTACCGAAGTTGGTGCGGACGAAGTGGCCGAAATCGTTTCCCGTATGACCGGCATTCCTGTGTCAAAAATGATGGAAGGTGAACGCGATAAGCTGCTGAAGATGGAAGAAGTATTACACCGCCGCGTGGTTGGTCAAGACGAAGCCGTGCGTGCTGTGTCCGACGCTATCCGCCGTAGCCGTTCTGGTTTGGCCGATCCGAATAAACCTTATGGCAGCTTCTTGTTCTTAGGCCCGACCGGTGTGGGTAAGACCGAATTGTGTAAGGCATTGGCAGGCTTCCTGTTTGACAGCGAAGATCATCTGATTCGTATCGATATGTCCGAATACATGGAAAAACATGCTGTTGCCCGCTTAATCGGTGCTCCTCCCGGCTATGTTGGCTACGAAGAGGGCGGTTACCTGACCGAACAAGTCCGCCGCAAACCGTACAGCGTGATTCTTTTGGACGAAGTGGAAAAAGCCCATCCCGACGTGTTCAACATCCTGTTGCAAGTTTTGGATGACGGCCGTTTGACCGATGGACAAGGCCGCACTGTGGACTTCAAAAATACCGTTATCGTGATGACTTCTAATATTGGTAGCCAACATATCCAACAAATGGGTACTCAAGACTATGAAGCGGTGAAAGAAGTTGTGATGGAGGATGTGAAAGAACATTTCCGTCCTGAAATGATCAACCGTATTGACGAAGTAGTCGTGTTCCATGGTTTGGATCAGGCCAATATCCGCAGCATTGCGAAAATCCAGCTTAAAGGTTTGGAAAAACGTTTGGAAGTGCAACATCTGCATCTGAAAGTCGATGATGCTGCCTTGGATCTGATTGCCGAAGCCGGTTTTGATCCTGTGTATGGTGCCCGTCCGCTCAAACGCGCCATCCAGTCAGAAATCGAAAATGCGCTGGCAAAAGCATTGCTTGAAGGCAAATATGCACCTGATAGCACAATCCATGTTAAAGAAGAGGGTGGTAAGCTCTTGTTTGCATAGGATTTAAACAATGTAGTATGTTGTTGTAAAAGGCCGTCTGAAAGAATTCAGACGGCCTTTCTTAGTTATTGATTCACATCATATATTTATTATGTAATTTGATTATTCATTGAATTTTAGAGAATATTAATTGAAAATCTTGTGACATGGGTTGATAAAGAATACGATATAATTCGACCTGTTTGCCGAGGTTCTTGCTAAATATCTCATTTTATGTAATAATGCTACAATGCAGAAACTGACTAATCAAAATCTTCACATTATTTTGTCGGAACGCTTAAATGATACCGACTTTGTTCTTATTCTCAATGCATTAATCAAATTTTTGCGCCGAGGAGGTAAAAAACAGGCTTCCGAACGTTTCGATTTGATTTTATCTACTTTAAAACAAGACGATGCTTTATGCCGTCAATTCAGCCTGCGCTTTTATACTTGGCTGTCTAAAGTTCACATTTATCCTGCGCTGATTAAACTGGGTATTTTCTCGCGCCATAGTTTTACCCGGGAAATGGGCATACGGATTTATGAGCGGTTCAGTCCGTCTTATAAAGATTTTTCCAACTTGCGCGAAGTGTTTTTATATCTTTTTCATTCTGAAAACGATGATAAATGGTTGCAAACACTGAGTTTGCGACAATGGTTGAGCATGTATGAATTGTTGCAGGGTAAGGCGGATCCTGCTTTGCTTCAGACGGCCAGCCGACAGTTGGCGGATGCCCGTTTGCGAGCGGTAGAAATGCTGTCTATTTGGATTGCTTCCGAAGCGATTGAGCCAGATTTAATACGGATTGCCCCCCGTTTGTTGGAAGCGGATTCTGCATTTGTCGCTTTACAGCGCGAAATTGCGAAGATGGTGGAACACTATCGCCATAGCGAAGAAGCTTATGACACGGCGCATTTGGAGGTTATGTTTGACCAGTGTGAAAAGCAAATTGACTATTTGCGCCGTCGTGGTACCGGAGCCGGGTCTGGTTCGTCAGTAAAAGTTGCCCACTTGCTCGAACGCCTGCAACAAACCATAGACCGCCTGAAATTGTTGACCAATATTCAAATCGAAACTAGCCGTACCCGCTTAACTGTCAATCTGATGAATGCGATGATTTATGCGGCGGTGGAGCAATACAGCACCAGCCACTTGCGTAAAAGCAGTATCCGAATGCTGGCACGCAGTATTACGGAAAACAAAAGTCATCATGGCGAGCATTACATTACGCGCAACCGTAGCGAATATTTCAAAATGTTTTATTCCGCAGCGGGCGGTGGCGTAATTATTGCTTTGATGGCATTGAATAAAATCCATATTGCGTCTTTGGGGTTCGGCGAGTTTACGACTTCATTCCTTGCCGGACTTAACTACGGCTTAGGCTTTATGCTGATTCATATGCTGCACTGCACTGTTGCGACCAAGCAGCCAGCCATGACGGCGGCGAGCTTTGCCGAGCAGGTGGACTCAAATGAAGGTAGCAAAGCGGTGGACAATAAATTGGCAAAACTGCTGATTGATGTGTGCCGTTCGCAAAGTGTTGCCGTGTTTGGCAATGTATCGATTGCCATATTGTTGGCGGCGGGGATCGCTTGGGGTTATGCCTACACGCATGGTCAGCCTTTATTAAACGAGGCGGTTACAGCCTACCAGCTTAAATCTATTGAGATTTTTACTCAGCCGACCTTATGGTATGCCGCTATTGCCGGTGTATGGTTATTTTGTTCGGGTATTATTGCCGGCTTTTTTGACAATCGTTCCGATTATCTGAACCTGCGTCAGCGTCTGCCGTTTAATCCGTTGTTACGAAAAATCATGCGCCCGCAGCCACGCCGCCTTCTGGCCGCTTATATTCATAAGCATTACGGCTCGCTTATGGGCAATTTTATTTTCGGTATGCTTTTAGGTATGACCGGCTATTTTGGCCATCTTTTCGGCTTGCCGCTGGATATTCGCCATGTGGCGTTTTCTTCGGCAAATTTGGGTTATGCCGCGATTAGCGGTCATGCAGATATATTCACTTTTATGCTTGGCTTGGCAAGTGTATTGGCAATCGGCATGGTGAATCTGGTGGTCAGCTTTTCTTTAGCTTTGGCCGTTGCGCTCCGCTCTCGAGGCACGCGTTTGGGCAGTATGCGTAATCTGCTGAAGAGTTTCTGGAGTCAA
This sequence comes from Neisseria sp. P0021.S006, assembly GCF_051956895.1. Taxonomy (NCBI): domain Bacteria; kingdom Pseudomonadati; phylum Pseudomonadota; class Betaproteobacteria; order Neisseriales; family Neisseriaceae; genus Neisseria; species Neisseria sp. P0021.S006. The sequence goes on along the minus strand of NZ_JBQCWZ010000004.1, from coordinate 28,021 downwards.
GTGAAAGCCAATCCTTTGATTTTGCTGTATCCGGTTCAAGTGAATAACAAAGACAACACGAAGTAAGATTGAAGAAAGGCCGTCTGAATATATATTTTTCAGACGGCCTTTTGATTTAAAAACTATAAAGATTAGGCTTGCAGAGAGGCGCGGTTTTCCAAAACTTGGTCAATCAAACCATATTCTTTAGCTTCATCGGCAGACATATAATTGTCGCGGTCGGTATCGCGTTCCAAGTCGGCCAAATCGCGATCACAATGTTTGGCGAGTAAGCGGTTCAGTTTCTCTTTGATTTTCAGCAGCTCTTTAGCGTGAATTTCAATATCGGAAGCCTGACCAGCCAAGCCGCCGCTGATGAGCGGTTGGTGAATCATGATGCGGCTGTTTGGCAGGGCAAAGCGTTTGCCTTTTTCGCCTGCGGACAACAGGAATGCGCCCATACTTGCCGCTTGACCCAAGCATAAGGTAGAAACATGAGGCTTGATGAAGTTCATAGTGTCGTAAATCGACATACCGGCAGTAACCGAACCGCCCGGAGAGTTGATATAGAAGAAGATATCTTTATCAGGGTTTTCACTTTCCAAGAACAGTAATTGCGCAACAACCAGATTGGCAGATTCGTCTGTCACCGGGCCGATCAAGAAAACGATGCGCTCTTTCAAAAGGCGTGAGTAGATGTCGAATGCGCGCTCGCCGCGACCGCTTTGTTCGATAACGGTAGGGACAAGGTAATTATTGAAATCGAAGGACATTTTTGTCTCCTGTTAATGATGGAAAAGCACCAAAGCATTTAAAGCGCTTCGGTGCTTTTGATTGTCTGTTTCAGACGGCCTTGGAGCAATTAAGCTTGTGCGCCCATTACTTCGTCAAAAGACAGCGCTTTTTCAGTTACTTTAGCTTTGCTCAGAACGAAATCAACAACGTTGCTTTCTACTGCCAAAGAAGTCGGACCTTGCAGGCGGGAAGGCTCTGCGTAGTACCAGTCGATAACTTCTTGAGGATCTTCGTAGCTTTCAGCGAAGTTGGCAACAACGGCTTTGATTTGGTCTTCAGTTGGCTCAAGTTTGTTTTCTTCAACCAATTTAGCCAAAATCAGACCCAAAGAAACGCGGCGTTCTGCTTGTTCTTTGAACATATCCAAAGGCAGATCCAAGTTGGCAGCGTCAGCCATACCTTGGTTAACGAAGTTTTGTTTCATTTCGTTTGCCAAGCGAGCGGCTTCTTCGTTGACCAAAGCAACAGGAACTTGCAAATCGGCTGCTTTGAGCAGGGCGTTCATTACAGATTCTTTAGTTTGTTCACCGATGCGGCGCTCAACTTCGCGGCCGACGTTTTTCTTCACTTCTTCACGCATTTTGGCAACGTCGCCGTCTTCAATGCCCAGAGCTTTAGCAAAGTCAGCGTTAACTTCAGGCAAAGTAGCTTCAGAAACGTTGTTCAGAGTGATGGTGAATACGGCAGATTTACCGGCAACATCTTTACCGCGGTAGTCTTCAGGGAAGTTTACGGTAACGTCTTTGCTTTCATCGGCTTTCATGCCGACAACACCGGCTTCGAATTCAGGCAGCATTTGACCTGCGCCCAATACAAAAGCGTAGTTTTTAGACGCGCCGCCGGCGAAAGGTTCGCCGTCGATTTTGCCTTCGAAGTCGATGATGACGCGGTCGCCGTTTTGGGCCTCACGGTCAACATGGTTGAAACGGGTGCGTTGTTTGCGCAGGATTTCTACAGTTTGGTCAACTTCGGCATCGCCAACAGTCGCAATAACTTTTTCTACTTCTTGGGCAGAAAGGTCACCGATGGTTACTTCGGGGAAGACTTCAAAAATAGCGGCAACTTTGAAAGACTCTTGATCGTCTTGTTCTTCAACGCCTTCAAAGCGTGGGTAACCGGCAACTTTCAATTCTTGAGCAACGGCAACTTCGTAGAATTCGCGTTGTACCAATTCGTTGATAACGTCGTTTTGTGCGCTTGCGCCGTACATTTGGGCAATCATTTTGAACGGTGCTTTACCCGGACGGAAGCCGTCAACTTTTGCACGGCGTTGGGTTTGTTTCAGTTTTTTCTCAGTTTCTGCGTTGATTTTGGACCAAGGCAGAGACAATACTACTTTGCGTTCCAGATTTTCTAAAGTTTCAACAGTTACGCTCATCGTAAGCCCTTAAATTTGTTGTGTTTAAACGGTTATCCTTCTGCTCAGTATTCCGAAAGATTTCGGAAGCGTGCATAAGGTCAAAATTTAGCTGCTTAGTATAACACAATGTTTCACGAATAACATAAAAAGGCCGTCTGAAAAGTAGGAAATTCTTTTCAGACGGCCTTTGCGTTTCAATATTGTTGTTTTTTACAGCTGGTCTTTTTGAGCCAGAATCCGTCGGCTGCCGTTGATGTCTGCAGGAGAGAGAACACCGGCATTTTCAAGCGCATCTACTAAATTGGCGGCACGGTTGTAGCCGATGCGTAATTGGCGTTGCAGTGCAGAAATGGAAGTTTTCCGGCTTTCCAATACGAAGGCAACGGCTTGATCGAATAGCTCATCGCTGTTTGCATTCGGATTGACAATATTGGTGGTTTCGATGGCTGCTTCACCACTGAGCAGACCTTCCACATAATTGGTCGGAGCCTGTTCTTTGACGAAATTGACGACCTGATGCACTTCATCATCGGAAACAAACGCACCTTGCAGGCGTGTCGGTTCCGCGCTGCCCGGTTGCAGGAATAATGAGTCACCGTATTTGAGCAATTCGTCCGCACCCATTTGGTCAAGAATGGTGCGGCTGTCGATTTTGCTTTGTACGGTAAAGGCCATGCGTGTCGGAATGTTGGCTTTAATCAGGCCGGTAACCACATCAACGCTTGGGCGTTGGGTGGCGACAATCATGTGAATACCTGCCGCACGCGCTTTTTGGGCAAGGCGTGCGATTTGCTGCTCAACGGATTTGCGTTCGGTCATCATCAAGTCAGCCAACTCGTCGATAACGACCACAATCAACGGCAGTTTTTCCAGAGGCTCAGGATCATCAGGATTTAAGCTGAACGGATTGAGTAATGGTTTGCCTGCTGCTTTGGCTTGTTCGACTTTTTGGTTGAAACCGTCCAGATTGCGCACGCCGGCATGGGAAAGCAGACGATAGCGTTTTTCCATTTCGGCAACACACCAGTTCAATGCTTGTCCGGCCTCGCGCATATCGGTCACAACCGGGCAGAGCAGGTGCGGAATGCCGTCATAAATGCTCAATTCCAGCATTTTCGGGTCAATCATGATGAAGCGGACTTCGTCGGGCGTGGCTTTAAAGAGCATGGACATAATCATGCCGTTCACGCCGACGGATTTACCCGAGCCGGTCATACCAGCGACCAAAAGATGCGGCATTTTTGCCAAGTCGCCGACAACGGGCGTACCCGCAATATCTTTACCCAAGGCAACGGTCAGTTTGGACTTGGCGTCGGTAAACACGGATGAAGAGAGGATTTCGCTCAACATGACGTCTTGGCGCTTCTCATTGGGCAATTCAATGCCCATGGTGTTTTTACCGGCAATAGTTTCTACGATGCGTACCGCTTGCAGAGACATCGAGCGCGCCAAATCTTTGGACAGGGCGACAATTTGACTGCCTTTGACACCTTGTGCCGGTTCGATTTCGTAGCGGGTAATCACGGGGCCGGAAGTGGCGGAAACAACCTGTACGCCGATGCCGAATTCAGCCAGCTTGGCTTCAATCAATTCTGCGGTCTGTTGCAATTCATCCGGATTGACGGCAACCGGTTCTTCAGACGGCATACGCAACAGGTTCATGTTGGGTTTGTGGTATTCGCCGTTGTTTTTAGGTTCTGTATCGTCAAACAGGGAAGTTTGGATTTTAGGGGGCGGCGCAACGGATACGGCAACAGTTTTACGGTTGCTGCTGCTGCCTGCCAACGGAGCAACCGGAGTGGCGGTAATGGTTTTGGCCTCTTTAACCATGCGGCGCGTATTTTGGGTTTCCAAAGCTTCGGTGCGGACATCTTCTTTTCTATTTTGGAATTGAGACAGTTTTTTCATCAGGCTGCCAAACAGGCCGCCCATATGGCTGCCGGATTTGGCCATGACTTCCAACCATGACACCTGAGCCAACAGGGAAATGGATAAAAGTAACATCACCAGCATAATCAACAGGCTGCCTGATTTGCCCAATAGCCAAGCCAAGCCTGAGCCCGCAAGTAAGCCGACCAAGCCGCCGGCACCAACGGGAAGGGATTCGCTCAATGCGTTGTCAAACAGAAAATGTTCGATAATCGGGCTGCACACCAGCAGGAGAAACAATGCCAAAGCGGCTACGCCATGATTGTAGGGCTTGTGGTTTTCCTGCTTTTTCATGGGGCGGAAGTTTTTGTAGAGGAAAACGCAAGATGCAGCTATCCACCACCAAAACGACAGGCCGAACAGATAATATCCGACATCGGAAAGATAGGAGCCAAAGAGGCCGCCAAGGTTGGCGACATCGTTGCTTTTGGGAACGCTGCGCGACCATGCAGGGTCGTCCATGCTGAAGCTGGCCAAGGAAATAGCCAGATAAATGGTGATAACCAAGCCAAACAGCCATAAAGCATCATTAATCAAGTTTACGACATGCTCGGGGCGCGCTTTTTTTTCTTCGTTTCTTTGCAGCTCTTTGGCGGCCTTGAGGCGTTGGGAGACTTTATTGTCGGCTTGAGTTTGTGCTTTGGTGGATTTGCGTGTGGTCGGTTTGGCTGCCGGTTTGGTAGAGACGCGTTTTTTTGTTTGGGTTTTAGAAGATTTTGCAGTCATGAGATAAAGGCCGTCTGAAAAGACCGGAGGTAATGTGCGTAAAGGGCAAATTATACCGTATTTACTGGGCACAAGAAATTGAAACGGGCGTAATCATTATGGGATTCAGGCCGTCTGTTTGGCGTGACGAAAATTTTGGATTTCGTTTCCACCTATTCAGACGGCCTGATGTTTTGATTGATTTGGACTTACATTCTGCCCAGTTCGCGTTGTAGGGCTTGAATGTTTTTCTCTCTATCCAGAACCGCACCTTGCAGCGTACTGATGGCCTGTTGATTGACGCTGCCACCTTTGGCTGTCCGCGCTTGGCTCAGTTGCTTTTTGGCATCGGCCAAAGCTGCGCGTTCATTGGATAACTCGGTTTCCAGAATAGAGCGGCGACTGTTGACGCCGGAGGATTTTGGAACCGGAGGAGGAGCTGTTTCAGAAGTGGTGCGGACAGGGGCAGGTTTGGGCGTTACCTTATGGTTGGATTTTGCAGCCGTATTTTTGCTTTTTGCCGGAGCCGCTTGTGATGTCGGCGCGTTGAGTGTAGGCGCATCGCTGACCGGGGCATCGTATCGGCTGCTGCTGTATTTTCCGACAATCGGCAAATCGTTGACGGCCTGGCAGTTGCCGCTTGGGCGCGAGGTATAGACAATCGAGCCGTTGACTTCACAGGTGTAAATTTTTGCGGCGTCGGCTTGGCTGTTGAAAACAGCGAGCGGCAGCAGGGATAGGGTAAGCAGATATTTTTTCATGATTCAGATAGGGCTGATTCGTTGCACTTGAGCATTTTATTCTTGTTCAGACGGTATGGGCTGCTGTTTTTTAGCTTTTGCACTGTTTTTGTTTTTGCTCGGTTTGTCGGCTTTTTTCTCTTGTTTATCAGATTTTTCCGCGCGTGCCTTTTTCTTAGGCTTTGCACTTGCGCGTTCATCAGAGGCATTGAGGCTTCGGATGTTAAGGTGGTAACCGCTGCCTTGATGGCCGCTGATTTTAGGCAATTGAGCCTGTGCGCAGGAGGATTTGGGTTCGGAGGTATAGCTGCCGTTGCCGCAGGAGTAGACTGCGGCGGCTGCATGAAGAGAAATGCCCAAGACGAAAGAGGATACGAGGAAGTATCCGGCTTGTTTGATGGTTGAAGTCATGTTTTTCCGTATTGTGTTTTATTTCAGACGGCCTGATGGCTCTATTTTTATTGGGAAAACTCGGCTTCGACATCAACTTGGATTTGCTCAAGCTCTTCCTGCCATTGCAGCCAGTTTTCTTCCAGTTGCGTTAATTTTACTTTAGTTTCTGTTAATTGTGCGAGTGTCTCTTGCAATTTGGGTTTATTTTCTTCTGAATAAGCAGATTCTTGTGCCAAAAATGCTTCACAGGCTGTCTGAATATCAGTCAATCGTGCGATTTCTTTTTCGGCTTTGTCGATCTTCTGCTGAATCGGTTTGCTGCGTTTGGCTTTTTCCTGACGGATTTGTGCTTCTATGCGCTTGGTGTCCTTGCGGCTTTGGCTTTGGGCAGATGCGGCGGGGGCTGCTGCAGCGTTTTCTTGTGCCAACCGCCATTGACGGTAGTCGTTCAAATCGCCGTCGAAGTTGTTCAGACGGCCTTTGTCGATAAGGAGGAAGCTGTCGGTAGTCGCTTCAAGCAGGCTGCGGTCGTGCGATACGACAATCAATGCGCCTTGGAAACTTTGCAGGGCAAGTGTTAGGGCGTGGCGCATATCCAAGTCTAGGTGGTTGGTCGGTTCGTCAAGCAGCAGCAGATTAGGTTTTTGCCAGATAATCATGGCAAGGGCGAGCCGCGCTTTTTCACCACCCGAAAAAGGCTCGGTCTTTTGAACCGCCATATCGCCGACAAAGTTGAAACCGCCTAAAAAGTTGCGGATTTCCTGTTCGCGGACTTCGGGCGAAAGCTGTTGGATATGCCAAACCGGACTTTGATCGGCGCGCAATGTGTCCAGTTGGTGTTGGGCAAAATAGCCGATATTGAGCTTTTCGGAGCGTACGATGCTGCCGGAAAGTAAATCGATTTTTCCTGCCAATGCTTTGATAAATGTGGATTTACCGCTGCCGTTAACGCCCAATAGGCCGTAACGTGCGCCGCTTTCCAGAGACAAGGTGATATCGTGTAAAACGGTATTGTCGCCATAGCCCAAGTCGGCATGGTCGAGTTTCAATAATGGGTTGGGCAGGTGGGTCGGATTGGCAAACTCAAAGGAAAACTCGCTATCCAAATGAGCAGGGGCGATGCGCTCGAGCTTGGCTAATGCCTTCATGCGGCTTTGAGCTTGTACGGCCTTTGTGGCTTTGGCTTTGAAACGGTCGATAAAGGATTGCAGATGTTTGATTTGCGCCTGCTGTTTGACGTAGGCGGCTTGTTGTTGCGCCAGACGTTGGGCGCGTTCGGCTTGATAGAAATCGTAATTGCCGCCGTATTGGGTCAGTTTTTGTTGCGACAGTTCGATGGTGTGCGTTGTGGTGGCATTCAAAAAGTCGCGGTCATGGGAGATGATGATTTGCGTACAGGGCAGGGAAGCGAGATGGTTTTCCAGCCATAGTACGGTTTCTAAATCCAAATGGTTGGTCGGTTCGTCCAAAAGCAGCAAATCAGCACGACAAATCAGCGCTTGGGCAAGGTTGAGGCGCATACGCCAGCCGCCGGAAAAAGATTTGACGGGACGGGTATGTTCTTCTTGTGCGAAACCCAAGCCGTTAAGCAGTTTGGCGGCGCGTGCCGGAGCAGTATAGGCATCGATTTCTTCAAGTTTGGCGTGATATTCGGCTTGCTTCATGCCATCGTTTTGCGCTTCTGCTTGAGCCAAGGCCGTCTGAAAAGCCTGCAATTCAGCGTCACCTTGCAAAACGTAATCTAAAGCGGAGATATCTAAATCAGGCGTTTCTTGAGAGACAGAAGCCAGACGCCATGTTTTGGGAATAAGAATTTCGCCGCCATCTTGTGTGATTTCACCTTTTATCAGCGCAAACAGGCTGGATTTTCCCGTACCGTTTTTACCGATTAAACCAACGCGTTGGCCGGGGTTGATTACGGCATCGGCTTTGTCGAGTAGGACTTTCAAACCGCGTTGGAGGGTGAGTTTTTTAATTTCTATCATGATGGCAGGCAAGGGGGTGTAAAACGAAAGGCATTATTTTACCTGAAAAGACATATAAAAGGCCGTCTGAACAAGTATGAAAACGAAATCACTGATTTCTATTTTACTTATTCAGACGGCCTTTATGAAATGACAGTCGGAAATGCTTTCAAATTGTCTGTCGTTTCAATTAAATTTGAAGATCGCCATTGTCCGCACGGATTTGGCGCAGGAATTTTTGTGTCCGTTCATGTTTGGGATGATTGAACAAATCTTGCGGGCTGCCTTGTTCGACAATAACGCCGCCGTCCATCACGACGACGGTGGTTGCCACTTCTAAGGCAAACTTGATTTCATGAGTAACGACAACCATGGTCCAGCCTTCTTGTGCCAACTCCTTCATGGTATCCAAAACATCTTGCACCAATTCGGGGTCAAGCGCGGAAGTCGGTTCGTCAAACAGCATCAGTTCAGGCTGAATCGCCAATGCTCGGGCAATACCGACGCGCTGCTGTTGACCGCCGGAAAGCTGGTAGGGGTAGAGGTCGATCTTGTCGCCCAAACCGACTTTTTCAAGCAATTTGACAGCCTCTTCACGCGCTTGGGCGACAGGCTTGCCTTGTACGGCAACCGGCCCTTCCATGACGTTTTCCAACGCAGTTTTGTGCGGAAAGAGGTTGTATTGTTGGAACACCATGCCGGACTTGCGGCGCAGTGCCAAAATATCGTGTTTGCTTGGTTTTTTGGAAAAATCGATGCTTAACGGCTGTGCGTTGTCAAACTCGATCTGACCTTGTTCAGGCATTTCCAAAGCGTTTAAACAGCGTAAAAACGTGGTTTTGCCCGAGCCGGACGGGCCTAGGATAACAACCACTTGTCCTTTGCCGACATCCAAATCGATGCCGCGCAAAATGGTATTTTCGCCAAAGGTTTTATGGATATTGCGGATTTTAATCATGACAACTCCTTATTTGGCGACATAGCGGTCAAAGCGTTTTTCCAAGCGCGCCTGAATCATAAACAGCACTTTGCAGAAGCACCAATAAACCAATGCGGCTTCGATATAAACGGGCAAAAAGTCATAAGTACGGTTTGCTGTCTCTTGGGCAACACGGAAAAGCTCGGTTACCGTTACTACGGCGGCAAGCGAGGTATTTTTGAACAAGCCGATAAACTCGTTGCTCAAAGGCGGTACGGCAACGCGGAATGCCTGTGGCGCGATAATGCGGCGGAACGTCTGCATATAGGTCATACCGATGGAGAAACCGGCTTCCCATTGGCCTTTAGGTACGGACAAGATTGCCGCGCGTATGGTTTCGGAAGCGTATGCGCCGACATTGAGCGAAAAGCCGATGATGGCGGCAGGAATCGGATCGATATAGATGCCGACGGAAGGCAAACCATAGAATACGATGACCAACTGCACCAAAAGCGGCGTACCGCGAATGACGGAAATATAAAATTCTACCAGCTTCAGCAAGCATTTTTGGAAAACACCACCGGAGGGCATGATCCGCACCAAAGCAACTGCTACGGCAATAATCATGCCGATAACGAAAGAAGCGATCGCCAAAGGCAAAGATACTGCGAAGCCGGCTTTGACCATGGGCCAAAACGCGCTGATGAGCATATCAGCGCGTGTTTCCGTCATAAACGGCAGAGAGGCAAGGAAATTATTTAACACTGATGTCTTTTCCGAAGAATTGTTCGCCCAGTTTTTTCAGCGTGCCGTCGGCTTTCAGTTCGTTCATGGCTGTGCTGAATTTAGCCAATGCTTCATCGTTGCCTTTATTGACAATCAAGCCGGAGCCGACTTTTTCGTTAGCCGGTGCAGACCAAACGATTTTCACGCCGGCATTCGGATTTTTCTTCAGGTAGTCCAATACCGCCAATTCGTCGTTCAGAGTTGCATCGGCACGTTTTTGTTCAATCAAGGTCAGGGATTGCGCCAAGCCGTCTACCGGTACAAGTTCAGCTCCTGCCGCTTTGGCTTTTTCGCCATAGTTGCTGGTCAGGGATTGTGCGGTTTTCACGCCTTTGATGTCGTCGATGGATTTGATGTTGCTGTCTTTGCGTGCAACCAATACAGCACCGCTCCAGCTGTAAGGCTCGGATTTGTCAAAAGTTGCTTGACGTTCAGGGCTGGTTAGGCCGACTTGGTTGGCAACCACGTCGAAACGGCCGGCTTTCAAACCTGCCATCATGGAGTCCCATTGTGTTTCTTTAAATTCGACTTTTACGCCCAATTTGTCGGCAACGGCGCGGGTAACTTCGACATCGTAGCCGGTCAATTTGCCGTCTTTATCATGGTAGGTGAAGGGTGCGTAAGTGCCCTCTGTGCCGACAGTGATGGTACCTTTGTTGTTGATACGCTCAATCAGTGAGCCGGAGGCCGCGCCGGATTGGGCCGGTGCAGAAGAAGCTGAGTTGCTGCTTTCGCCGCCGCAAGCAGCCAAAACTACTGCAGCGATGGTGCCAAGTACGAATTTTTTCAACATGGATTTTTACTCCTGATTTTTAGTGTGTCATCTGGTATTAAAGCATGCATTCTAAGCGAAACTGCCCAAAATACAAAATACATCTTAGTTTCTTAAAAGGCCGTCTGAACGCTGATTTGTTCAGACGGCCTTGAGTGGTGTATCAAAATTTCGGCTTATGCAATTTCAAGCCACATGACTTGATAGGGTTGCAGTACCAAATCCTGATTCAGGGAAACGGTTTGACCGCTGATCAAATCGTGTGCTTTAAACGGCATGGCTTGCAGCGTATGCGCACTGATGGTTTGCGGATGTTCGCTGAAGTTGCCGAATGCCAATAGTGCGTTGTTGCGCATATAGCCGATGATGTGTTTGTTGTTGGTATTGAAGGTAACCAACTTGCCGCCGTCAAAGCGCGGATTGCTTTGGCGAATGGCAATCATATGGCGCAAACCTTGGAAGATTTGACCGGCAGTGGTCGAGCTGTCATGGCGTTGGTTGTACAACTCTTCATTATAACGAGGACGGTGTGCCCAGCGGCTGTCGTCGCTCTTATTGCTGTCTTGCGACCAGTCGTCATCGTTGAGCGTACCCACTTCGTCACCCAAGTAAATCAGCGGCAGACCGCCGGTACTCAGAGCGATGCTGTACAAAAGTTTGATGCGGTCAACGGCATACGGGTCATTTTGAGCCAAACCAACCAATGCTGCGGCTGTACCGCTGACACGGCAGTCGCCAGTGTTGGGGTTGTATTGGAACGGTACACCGCGCGCGAAGCTGCCGTCAAAATGGTTGACGAAGAAGCGGTTGAGGAATTGTCGGTGGTCGTAGCCGTGGATGCCGAACTGCCATGCGTCCTCATCCGCAAAGGTCCAGCCGATGTCGTCATGGCTGCGGACGTAGTTGACCCATGCAGTGTGGTCGGGCAGGTTGTGGCGGTAGGTCAGTGCCTGATGGAGCAGGTTGACTTCGCGCGTGGCGAGGGTGTTCCACAACAATGCCATTTGCAGAGGGTTGTAGCCGATTTGACATTCGTCTTGGCTGATGTATTGGACAACTTGGTCAGGGTGGACGATGGCTTCGGATTTGAAGAACACGGCTGGCGCTGCGATACGCATTACAGAGTTAAACGCGCGAATCAGGGCGTGTGCCTGAGGCAGGTTTTCGCAGCTTGTGCCCATTTGCTTCCAAATAAAGGCAACGGCATCCATGCGCAGAATATCAACGCCCAAGTTGGCAAGGAACATCATTTCGCCTGCCATGGCACGGAATACCCACGGGTTGCTGTAATTTAAGTCCCATTGGAAGGAGTTGAACGTCGTCCATACCCAGCGTCCGTCTTCCAGTTGGGAGAAGCCGCCCGGATGTTGGTCAGGGAAGATTTCACGCAGGGTGCGGTCGTATTGGTCGGGCATCCAGCGGTCAGGGAAAATATAGTAGAAGTTGTCGTAGAGTGGATCGCCGGCAGCGCAGCGTTTTGCCCATTCGTGTTCGTTGGAAGTGTGGTTGAAGATGAAATCGACAACGGCGGAAATGCCTGCTTCGTGCAAGGCGGCAATGACATCGCGCAAGTCGTCTATTGTACCCAGTGCTGGATTGACATCGCGGTAGCTGCTGACCGCATAGCCGCCGTCGCTTTTGCCTTCAGGGCATTTAAACAGGGGCATCAGGTGTAGATAGGTCAGGCCCAATTCTTGGAAATAAGGGATTTTGGCTTTCAACCCTTGCAGATCGCCTGCGAACAAATCGACGTAGCACACGCCGCCAACCTGTTTGTTGGACAAAATCCAGTCAGGATCGTTTTCTCGCGCGATATCAATATCTTTTAAAGATGCGTTGCGTTGGGAATAGCTTTGCCATGCTTGGGCAATCAGTTGCTCCAGCATAGGGAGGACGGCTTCGTTGTTGTTGTATACGTTGTCCAGCTCATGCATCAGTTTTGGGAAGTGTTCCTCAAGTCGTCTGTCAAACTGTTTCCAGTCTTCAGATGTCTCGATGCTTGCACGCTGTTCGGGGGTATAAATCGATAGGGTGCGTTCTTTAAGGTGATGCAAGGTCAAATCAACCTGTTGAGTCTGGGTCAACATAATGCCTACTCTGAAATTAAGGTGAAATTGTTTTGAAGCTTGGTTTCACTTCTTTTACAAATCCATGCCGATTGTGGGCGGCTAAGACTGTAATTTTGCGTCAAGAGACTGTCTCAATGATACTGGAAGTGCTTGAGTGTGCATAGAGTTTTCAAGGTTAAGAAGGATGATTTTTCAAGTGTTTGATTTTGATTAAAAGTAAGGTTGAGCATATGGAAAGCGGCCTTTTGACGAACTTATCTTTCAGACGACCTGAGTCTTGTGAGAAAAACTTTTATTTTTATTATCTTAGACATCTTTTTATTCAGATATGGCCGTCTGAAACATATGTACAGCATAATGGGTCGCTTATTTTGTTTAAAAATGAGTCATAGAGATTAAGTTCATGACTTCTGATGTAAATCAAGATTCTATAAAGAGGCAGTTATTGTGTTTTAAATAGAGAGAATGTACGAGCTTCATTCATTAAAAAATGAATCCATCAGTTTTCTTATTGATAGTGGTTATTATGTAGATTATCAAGTTAATAAGGAAAAGGTGTTTGTCTGGTTTGTCATGCTTTTTTAATATTATTTTTTAAAATTAGACTTGACCCATTACAAGCAATTACTTAAAGTATCCATCTTATTTTTACACAAGAAAACGGGTTGTCCCGTTCTAAAAAATGAGCGCAATCAAACCACCACAAATCACTGTATTCGACAGCAAGCCAACCGATGCTTATTTCTTCGGTACTTGCGTTCTCGACCTTTTCATGCCTGAAGCAGGCATGGATGCCATTACTTTAATCGAACAACAGGGTATCCGTGTCCATTATCCAATGGAGCAAAGCTGCTGCGGTCAACCGGCCTATTCGTCAGGCCATCCTAAAGAAGCCTTTGATGTTGCCAAAGCGCAACTGGATTTATTCCCTGAAAATTGGCCGATTGTCGTGCCTTCCGGTTCTTGCGGCGGCATGATGAAACACCACTGGCCGACTTTGTTCAAAGGTACCGAGTACGAGCAAAAAGCCATTGATTGCGCCAATCGTATCATTGAATTTACCCACTTCCTGCTGGCGATTGGTTACAAACCTGAAGATAAAGGCGAGCCGGTTAAAGTGGCTGTTCATACTTCCTGCGCGGCGCGTCGCGAGATGAATGTACATTTGTCAGGCTGGCAGTTGATCGACGGCATGGAAAATGTTGAACGTATCGTTCACGACCATGAAAGCGAGTGCTGCGGTTTTGGCGGTACATTCTCTGTGAAACAAGCCGATATTTCCGGAGCGATGGTAACCGACAAAGTTGCCGCGCTGAAAGAAACCGGCGCAACTGAAATCATCAGCGCGGACTGCGGTTGCATGATGAATATTGGCGGCAAAATCGCTAAAGACGAACCCAATATGCCACGTCCGAAACATATTGCATCTTTCCTGTTGGAACGCACCGGAGGTAAAGCATGAGCGCGCGCGAAAATATTTTAGCGAAATTGAAAAAAGCCGATGCCTTGCCGATGGAAGAACCGCCGGTTTTCGATTATTACCGTGAAATGGGTGTTTCTTGGGCAAACGATGTCGAACGCTTGAAACATTGGGCGGCTGCCATGCGTGCCGTCAAAACTGAAATCTATTGGGTTACCAAATCCAACTGGCCGCAAGTATTCCGTCAAGCCGCCGAAGGCAAGGGCTTGAAAAACATTCTGCTTCCATTGGAAACAGAACATGGTCAGCTGGCCCGTGCAGCTTTGGCCGATACCGATATTGAACCGCGTGGTTTTGAGCGAAAAATCGACGACTGGAAAAACGAATTCTTTACCGATATTGAGGCTGGTTTTAGCGGCTCTAAATGCGGTATTGCCCGTACCGGTACGATTATGCTGGAGTCCAGTCCTGTCGAGCCACGCAGCCTGAGTTTGGTTCCGCCTGTGCATTTCTGCTTGTTTGACACCAGCAAAATGTACAACGAATTACATAATGCTGTTGAAGGCGAAAAACTGGTAGAAAAAGGCATGCCTACCAACGTTATTTTGATTTCCGGCCCGTCTAAGACTGCTGATATTCAATTGACTTTGGCCTATGGTGCACACGGCCCGCGCGATTTGGTGGTTTTGGCCGTTCTGCCTGATCACATTTCCCCTGCCGATTTGGAGGAAAAAGCATGAGTTCCCAAACCATTAAATTCCATATGAAGCCGGAAACGTTCAAGCAAAACGCCGCGATTTCTTTGCAAGACAAACCTTTGCGTAAAAGCTTGCGCACAGCGATGGACATGCTGATGACCAAGCGCAAAGCCGTTTTGACAGATGAAGAAGAGCTGCAAAGCCTGCGTGACTTGTGTGAGCATGTCCGTCAACGTTCGTTGTCCAAATTGCCTGCATTATTGGAACAGCTGGAAGAAAACCTGACCAAGTTGGGCGTTAAAGTCCACTGGGCAGAAACACCTGCCGAAGCCTGCCAAATCATTCACAACATCATTACCGATAAAAACGGTAAGCTGATGGTGAAAGGCAAATCTATGGTCAGCGAAGAGATTGAGCTGAACCATTATCTGCAAGATCAAGGCATCAAAGCGATTGAGAGCGACTTGGGCGAGTTTATCGTTCAAATGGCCGGCGAGAAACCAACCCATATCGTGATGCCTGCCATTCATAAAACCAAAGAGCAGGTTAGCGAGCTTTTCCATCAAAACCTCGGCACTCCATTAACAGATGATGTAGACCAGTTGACTGGATTTGCGCGTAAAGCATTGCGCGATATTTACAGCACTGCCGATGTCGGTTTGAGCGGTGTGAACTTTGCCGTTGCTGAAACGGGCACTTTGTGTCTGGTCGAAAATGAAGGCAACGGCCGCTTGAGTACCACTGTACCGCCTGTGCACATCGCCATTACCGGTATTGAAAAAGTGGTTGCGAAGCTGTCGGATGTTCCGCCTTTGTACAGCCTGCTGCCACGCTCCGCCATCGGTCAGAACATTACCACTTATTTTAATATGATTACCGGTCCTCGCCGTAGCGAAGAGCTGGACGGCCCTCAAGAAATGCACTTGGTACTGCTTGATAACGGCCGTAGTCAAGCGTATGCAGAAGATCAAATGCGCCGTACCTTGCAATGTATCCGTTGCGGTGCGTGTATGAACCACTGTCCGGTTTATACCCGTATCGGTGGCGCGGCCTACGGTACGACTTATCCCGGCCCGATTGGCGAGATTATCTCTCCGCATTTGTTAGGCTTGGATGCGACACGCGATCTGCCGACTGCATGTACCATGTGTGGCGCCTGTGTTGAGGTTTGTCCGGTACGCATTCCGATTACCGAACAAATGCAACGTCTGCGTGTTGAAGCGCAACGTTCGCCAACAGAAACCGTTCCTCATCCTATCCGTGGTCAAGGCGCATCGCATACCTTCGGCGAGCAAATGGCGTGGCGTACGTTTAACGGCATTTTCAGCGGCAGTAAGGCTTATCGAGCATTCGGCTGGGCTGCTACCAAATTCCGTGCATTGACGCCAAGCAAGCAGTTAAGCTGGACCAATAACCATGTTCCGATGAAACCTGCCAAGCAAACATTGCATGAGATGATGGCAGAAAGAAAACGTCAGCAAGAAAAAGCATAAGACTTGAAAATAAAACCTGGGGGATAAAAGCCTCAAGTTTTATTTTTTATTGAATACTGCTGGTGTAGCATCGCTATTTGTAAAGGCATTTGATTTGATTATTGTATTTTGATTCTTTTGAATAAAAAGGCCGTCTGAAAGATTTTCAGACGGCCTTTATTACATCCAAAAGTTTTTGTCTAAGTCCTTAGAGCAATACTTTTTCTACACCGCCGTTATTGGCTTTTTTTACAAACTCATCCAGCCAGTTTTCGCCGAGGATGTGTTTCGCCATTTCGATGACAATGTAGTCGGCAGGCATATTGTTGTCGTCGGCGTAGCGGCTCAGGCCTTGCAGGCAGGCTGGGCAGGAGGTAAGCATTTTGACGGGTTCGCCCTGAGGCAGCTCTTTGAGGTTTTTCTCAATTTCCTCTTGTTTGCGGAACTTGACCTGAGTGGCAATGTCGGGTCGTTTGACGGCAAACATACCGGACTCGCCGCAGCAGCGGTCGCTTAAGACGACTTTCTGTCCCATCAGGCTGCTGGCCATTTGGGTGGCATTCATGGTTTTGATCGGGGTATGGCAAGGGTCGTGGTAGAGGTATTGCTGACCTTGTACGCCGTTTAGCTGCACACCTTTTTCAAGCAGATATTCATGGATGTCGATGATACGGCAGCCTGGGAAGATTTCTTCAAAACGGTATTTTTCCAGTTGGTCGTAGCAGGTACCGCAACTGACGACGACGGTTTTAATGTCGAGGTAGTTGAGGGTGTTCGCCATACGGTGGAAAGCCACGCGGTTGTTGGTGCTCATTTCTTCGGCTTTAGCCTTATTTCCGCCTGCGTCTTGCGGATAGCCGCAACACATATAGCCCGGCGGCAGGACGGTTTGTACGCCGACATGCCAGAGCATGGCTTGAACGGCTAGTCCGATTTGGCTGAACAGGCGCTCAGAGCCGCAGCCGGGGAAGTAGAACACGGCTTCGGCATCTTCCGGAGAAGCCGGATTGCGGATGATAGGAATACTCTTGTCGTCTTCTATACCCAGCATGGAGCGTGGAGTTTTAGCAGGCACGCTTTTCGGCAAAGGACGGTTGATGAAGTGGATAACCTGTTCTTTGATTGAGGCGGTACCGACGGTGGCTTTCGGTTCGGCTTTTTGCTTTTTAGTGCCAATCGGAAGAAGCTTGCCGATTTTGTAGGCAAAGTTTTGCGCTGGGAAGCCGGTCTGTATCATGGCGGCGCGAAGGGCTTTAATGGTTTTCGGGCCTGTGGCGTTCAAAAATGCCATACCCATTGAAGCTGCAGGCGCAAAGCGTTTGTGGCCGGAATCGGCAAGGTAGTTGCGGACGGCTACGGTAACGTCGCCAAAGTCGATGTTGACAGGGCAGGGCTTAACGCAGCGGTGGCACACGGTGCAGTGGTCGCCGATGTCCATCAGTTCTTCAAAATGCTTGACGGAAACGCCGCGACGGGTTTGTTCTTCGTATAAGAAGGCTTCGGTCAGTAAGCCCACACCGAGGATTTTGTTGCGGGGGCTATACAGTAGGTTGGCACGCGGAACATGAGTAGAGCAAACAGGTTTGCATTTGCCGCAGCGCAGGCAGTCTTTGACGGAATCGGCGATGGTGCCGAGGTCTGATTTTTCCATAATCAGCGATTCCGCACCCAAAAGCTCGAAAGACGGCGTATAGGCGTTGCGCAGGTCCGAGCCTTTCATCAGTTTGTGACGGTTGAAGGTGTGTTTGGGATCGACTTGGTTTTTGTAATTCCAAAACGGTTGCAAATCTTCATCTGTCAGGAATTCGAGCTTGGTAATGCCGATGCCGTGTTCGCCGGAAATTACGCCGCCGAGCGAACGGGCGATTTTCATGATGCGTTCCACAGAACGGTAGGCCGTCTGAAGCATTTCGGCATCGTCTGAGTTAACCGGAATATTGGTGTGAACGTTACCGTCGCCGGCGTGCATATGCAGGGCGACGAAGACGCGGCTGCGTACGGTTTTGGCGTGGATTTTGCCCAAGCCTTGGATAATTTTGGTATCTGTTTTGCCGCTGAAGATTTCAGAAAGCGGCTTCATTACGTCCGCTTTGACAGACACGCGCAGGCGGAAATCGCGGAAGGCAATAAAGCAGCTTTCATTGTTTTTGGCTTCGGGCGCAGCGTGGACGGCTGCGCCATAGCGTGCTTTATAGTCGGCAAGCGGCGCGTCTAAGTTAGCAAGCAGCCATTCCCAACGCGCTTTGACAGCGGAAACGTGGGCTAGGGCGTGTTTGCCGCGTTCGCCCAATAGTTCGGCGGTTGGCAGGTCTGTTCCCATTTTGTCGATGGGGAGTTTGCCGGACAGATATTGCTCTAAGGCGGCACAGAGTTTGAGTTTGTTTTGAATGGAAAGCTCAATGTTGATGCGCTCGATGCCGTCTGAATACTCACCGAGCCGCTCCAGCGGAATCACTACGTCTTCGTTGATTTTAAAGGCGTTGGTATGTTTGGCGATGGCGGCGGTGCGGCTGCGGTCAAGCCAGAAGGTTTTGCGCGCTTCTGGAGATATGGCGATAAAGCCTTCGCCGTCGCGGGCGCGGGCAAGTTTGCAGATGTGTTCGGCGGCTGCCTGTACGGCGGCTTCGTCATCGGAAACCACGTCTGCCAGCAAGACCATTTTAGGTCGGCCTTTACCTGCCGCTTTGGTGGCATAACCGACGGCGCGGACGTAACGCCAGTCTAAATGCTCCAAACCCGCCAGCCGAACGCTTTCATGGGTAAGCAGGAAATCGCGGATTTCGACGATGGAAGGCGTTGCGGTGGCGACTGTACCGAAAAATTCCATACATACAGTACGCGTGTATTTCGGCATTTTGTGCAATACGAAGGCGACGCTGGTGATGATGCCGTCTGTGCCTTCTTTCTGCACGCCGGGCAGA
This sequence comes from Neisseria sp. P0021.S006, assembly GCF_051956895.1. NCBI lineage: Bacteria > Pseudomonadati > Pseudomonadota > Betaproteobacteria > Neisseriales > Neisseriaceae > Neisseria > Neisseria sp. P0021.S006. Next base: position 9,099 of record NZ_JBQCWZ010000004.1, on the reverse strand, counting down.
CCGCTCAAGAATTTGTCGGTAACGTCTTTGCCCAAACCGACTTTGCGGAATTTGTGGCCGGGGATTTCCAAGCGTTTGGTATTGACGATATTGCGGCCGTCTGAATCCAACGTATGTACATCAAACAAGGCGATTTCTTCATCGTGGATTTTGCCAAAATTGTGGCGAACGCGTTCGATACGCAACCATTCGCCTTGAGGGTTGATCATGTTCCAGTAGGCGAGGTTGTCCAAGGCAGTACCCCACAGCACAGCTTTTTTGCCACCTGCATTCATCGCCACATTACCGCCCACGCAAGACGCATCGGCGGAAGTCGGATCAACGGCAAACACCAAACCCGCCTGATGCGCGGTTTCTTCCACCCGGCGGGTTACTACGCCTGCGCCACAATGGATAATCGGATGTCTGCCGTCCAAGCCTGCCAGCTCAACATATTCGACGCCGCGATGCTTGTCGAGTTTTTCGGTATTGATGACTGCGCTGTTTGCGTCTAAAGGTACTGCGCCACCAGTGTAGCCGGTACCGCCACCGCGTGGGATAATGACCAAGTCCAACTCAATTAAAGCGCGCACCAAAGGCGCGATCTCTGCCTCGGTATCAGGATTAACGACAACAAACGGATACTCCACGCGCCAGTCAGTCGCATCGGTAACGTGCGTTACTCGAGCCAATCCGTCAAACATAATATTGTGCGGCTTGGTAATTTTGCTTAAGCGATCCAAAATTTGATGGCGTTTTTGGCTGGTTTCATCAAAACTGCTATCAAAACGCTCGACTGCTTTTTCTGCTGCTGCAACCAAGACATCCACTTGCCGATTATCGTCGCGGCGTTTGCGGATTTCATTTAAGCGGTGGCGCATTTCCCGCACCAGCGCGGCGCGGCGTTTCGGATGCTCCAGCAAATCATCGACCAGATACGGATTACGCACGACCACCCAAATATCGCCCAATACTTCAAACAGCATTCGTGCCGAACGTCCTGTTTTGCGTTGACCGCGCAGGTCTTGCAGGATTTGCCACGCTTCGTTGCCCAACAGTCGGATGACGATTTCGCGGTCGGTATAAGAAGTATAGTTATAGGGAATTTCTCGAATACGCTGAGGGGCAGTAGTCGTGGTCATGGTCGTGTTCCGTTGATGGATGTAATGTTTTTATATTAAAGGCCGTCTGAAAAATGCAATTTCTTCTTGATGGCGTAAAGTGTTAATGTAGTGTAATTTTCGATATTTTTCAACGGAAAAGACAATAAACATTTCAATGGGAATGATTTTCAACTAGGTAATATTGTTTACAATCTTGTCATGTAAATGATTTTCAGACGGCCTGACAGATTTTATCGCTTGAGTTTTTCTGTAAAACCGCTATAATGCGTTTCTTCTATGGCGGGTCTCCCCGCATGGTAATTCGGAACACCGGGTCAGGGGCGGAAGCCAGCAGCCCACTCTGATGAGCCAGTGCCGGGGGTTCGGCTCGCCACCTTATTCAAAAATGCCGGAGATGGTTAAGTCTCCGGCATTTTTCATTGTATAAAGCGTAATAAAAAGGCCGTCTGAAATCTCATTTTCAGACGGCCTTTGAGTTTATGAGCCAGCTATTTATGCTTCTTCTGATTTTGTATTGGGCAAAACGCAGTTCAGGATAATGGCCAATACGGCGCATAAACCTACACCGGCGAAGCTCAAAGTACCTACTTTGATAATCATGCCGCCGATACCTGTCGTCAATACGGAACTGACGATAACCAGATTTTTCGGCTGCATCAAATCGACTTTCGCATCAATCAATGTTTTGATGCCCAAAGAGGCGATTGTACCGAACAGCAGCAACATAATGCCGCCCATAACCGGCATAGGAATCGAAGCCAAAAACGCGTTGAACTTACCGAAAAATGCCATGAAAATCGCAAAAATTGCCGCCCAAGTCATGATAACGGGGTTGCTGTTTTTGGTAATCATCACCGCGCCGGTCACTTCACCGTAAGTGGTCACAGGCGGGCCGCCGATCAAACCGGCCACGCACACGCCCAAGCCGTCGCCGGCGAGGGTTTTGTCCAAGCCCGGGTCTTTAGTGTAGTTTTTGCCGGTTACATTACCGATGGCCATAATGCCGCCGATGTGTTCGATGGCCGGGGCGATGGCAACGGGCAACATAAACAAGGCAGCCTGCCAGTTGACTTGAGGCGTTTCAAAATGAGGGACGGCAAACCAAGGAGCGTTGATGATGGCGCTGGTATCGACCAAGCCCATGATCAAAGCCAACACATAGCCTGAAGCCACGCCGATCAGAATCGGAATCAGCTTCATCATTTTGCTGCCGAAGACAGAAACAATGACGGTTACCGCAAAGGTAAAGCCGGACAGAATCAGCGAGTCGATATAGTCGATGACCTGTTTTCCATCCGCCTGACCCATGGCCATGCTGCTGGCTGCAGCGGCCACGGACAAACCGATTACCATAATCACCGGACCGATAACCACGGGCGGCAACAGCTTGTGTACCGCATCTAGACCGCGCCATCTAATTAGCGCGGCAAAGACAAAGTACATGAAACCTGCCGCAAACAGGCCGAACATGGTAGAAGGCAGGCCCCATTCGCCGATGGAGTAGATAATCGGTGCAATAAAGGCAAAAGAAGAGCCGAGGAAAATCGGCACTTTACGTTTGGTAACCAATTGGAACAACAAAGTGCCCAAGCCTGCGCCCAATAATGCCAAAGCCGGGTTCAGTCCCGTCAGAAGCGGCACAAGCACCATGGCACCGAATGCGACAAACAAAATCTGCGCACCGGCTACCGCCGTTTTAAGCTGATTCATAAAAGCTCCGAAGAAAATTCAAATGGCGCAGATTATACTGATTTATCCTAATTGTGAACATTTATTTACAAAAGGCCGTCTGAACATATGTAACGATGACACCTGTTCAGACGGCCTTATTCGATAGCGAATTGTTAATAACTTATCAAAATCGATTAGGAAAATTTTCAGCCGCGTGTTTCGCGCCAAACCAAATAATCGCGCAGGGGTGGCATGGGCGGATTGATGCAGTGCGGACAGATGCCGGTTGTGTCTTCATCGTCGCTGTCGATATGGTAGTCGTTTGGATCGAAGCGCACCTGCTGCATCACAGCTTGCGCCAATGCTTGTTCCTGTACGACATCAAATTCAAATTTTTCCAAAATCTCATTCAATAGGCAGATTTCGCCGTCGCTGAAAGATTCGCTGTGTTTGACAATGAGGCGTTGATAATCTTTATTGCTGATTTTTTCGTGAAGTAAATTGGTCTGGATAGTCATGATTTTATTGTTGAAATAAGATGGTTAAGGTGCGGATTATAGCGGATATCGTGTCGGCTGTTTCAAAGGGCGTCTTTAAGTTGACGGGCTTTGGCGAATGTGGGGATAAATCTGTTCAATTCAATATTGACTGCCTGAAAATCGCGGCTATCAAAAAAATCGCCGATACGTATGGTTTTTCCCTGATAATCGAAAGACCATGCACCTTGTACACATTTTTGGATACGTAAAATATTGGGGACATTGTGAATTTTTCGTTTCATACCATTTTGGTAGAGGTTTTCGTTTGGCAACCTCTGTTTCCTTCCTTGTGCAACAGGAGCTTGGGGAATATGGTCACGAGAATGCCATTCGGAGATTTCTGACAACGGGAAACTACGCCAACGCCCAATGGAAAACAAGGTATAACCATGAGACAGCGTATGGTTACGGATCTTGATGTTTTCACGTCCGAAAAGTTGCCAAAGAAGGCCGTAAACAAGTGAACCGACTAAGTAGAAAGTAAAAAGTAAAGGGATGAGAATGGCTTCTAAATTAGTGAAATAGTGCTCTTCAAGGTAAAACGGCGCGATGCATGTAAGAACAAAGGAAAACATAAGAAATACCGCGGTAAAACCGATTTCCTGCGAGTCATGTACAACACGAGCAGATACGGCAATGCCGTCGGGCATGCGTTCGATTTTATAACGCGAAGATGCCATCAATAGCCTCCTATTTTTTCAGCCTGATACGCTTTTTGCAGCGGCCTAATTTGCGCCAAGCGGGCATGATCGATTTGTTCGGCAATTAAATGGGCTTTGCCTTGTGCGCGGCACTCGGCGGCAATTTTGCCTGCATCTACTTGATTGGCGGCCTCAAGTAAGGCCAGCCAGTGTTCACGTTGCGGATAAGGCGTGTTTTCAAGATTCAGACGGCCTTGTTTGTCGGCCACGCAGACGTTTAAGGCCGTCTGAAAACGTTCGGGGCGGCGGAATGCGTCGGTTTTTTTCAAAACATTCAAAATAGTTTTACTTTTGAACTGCCCGACTTGATGGAGCATGATGTGCCAACGGCAGACGAGTTCGGCAAGCTCGGCGCAGTGTTTGGGCGCGCGCAGGCGTTGATTGACTTCGCGGACGGGTTCGACGCCGTTAAGGTCGTGTCCGTAGTGTTTCGGCAGTATATCGGCCGGTGTTTTTGCCTTGCCCAAGTCGTGCAATAAGGCAGCATAGCGTTCAGCGAGGGACAGGTTCATCTCGGCGGCTCGTTGTACAACCATCAGCGTATGAATACCGCTGTCGATTTCGGGATGATAGTCGGCGCGTTGCGGTACGCCGAAAAGGGCATCGACTTCTGGCAGTAAAACTTTGAGTGCGCCGCATTCGCGCAAAACTTCAATCATTCGGCGCGGATTTTTCTCCATCAAGCCTTTGGCCAATTCCTGCCAGACACGTTCGGCAACCAAGGCATCCGCTTCGCCGTTTTCTACCATTTGCCGCATCAGCGACATGGTTTCATCGGCAATTTGAAAACCATAACGCGCGGCAAAACGGGCGATACGCAAAATCCGCACAGGGTCTTCGGCAAAGGCAGGCGAAACGTGGCGCAGGATGCCGGCCGCCAAATCTTGTTGTCCGCCAAAAGGATCGATGATCGTGCCGTCTGAATCCTGAGCCATGGAATTGATGGTCAGGTCGCGGCGCATTAGGTCTTGTTCCAGCGTAACGTCTTTATCGGCATGAAAACTGAATCCGGCATAGCCTTTGGCAGTTTTACGCTCGGTACGGGCGAGGGCGTATTCTTCGTGGCTGTCCGGGTGGAGAAAGACGGGAAAATCCTTGCCAACAGGTTGATAGCCTTGAGCCAACATGGTTTGCGCATCTGCACCGACGACTACCCAGTCGCGGTCTTTGACGGGCAGGCCTAAAAGATGGTCGCGGACAGCGCCGCCGACAAGATAGGTTTTGATGGTTTGTGTATTCATATAAAAATCGAACGATATAAAAAGGCCGTCTGAAAAGCCGTATTGGGTTTTCAGACGGCCTGAGTCAGAACGCTATTATGACGCTTTAGGTTTGTTGCTGTCGATAATCTTCAGTCCTGCGGCGACAACAAACCATATCGTTATGCGGCATATCCTTTATAATAAGCCCATTCAAATACGGAGCGGCAAATAATGCAGACTTGGCACGAGGCAATTGGTGCGGAAAAAGAAAAGGCGTATTTTCAAACGATTTTGGAGAAGGTGCGCCATGAAAGGCAGGCGGGGATAACCGTTTATCCGCCCGAGCGCGATGTATTCAATGCCTTTCGGACGACTGAATTCGGAAATGTAAAGGTAGTGATTTTAGGGCAAGACCCGTATCACGGTGCGGGTCAGGCGCATGGTTTGGCGTTTTCCGTCCAGCCTGAAATTGCGGTGCCGCCGTCGCTGGTCAATATTTATAAAGAGTTGGCGACGGATATTGAGGGTTTTCAGATTCCGCAACACGGCTATTTGCAGCATTGGGCGGAACAGGGCGTGTTGCTGTTGAACACGGTATTGACTGTCCGTGCCGGTTCAGCGCATTCCCATGCGACTTTTGGCTGGGAGGCGTTTACCGATGAAGTCATCCGACAATTGGATAAGGAACGCGAGCATTTAGTCTTTATGCTGTGGGGCAGCCATGCGCAGAAGAAAGGCGCGTTTATCGACCGCAATCGCCATTTGGTGCTGACCGCGCCGCACCCTTCGCCTTTATCGGCATATCGCGGCTTTTTTGGCTGCAAACATTTTTCGCAGGCAAACGCTTATTTGCAGGCACATGGTTTAGAGCCGATTGATTGGCAGGTTTAAATAAGATGAAAGGCCGTCTGAAAGCAGATTTTCAGACGGCCTTATGCTTTAGTCTCAAATCGAATATTCAATCAGCTCGTTTTGAGAAAAGACATAAACCTGTTTCGGAATCAGCCTCAATTCTTTGCCTTCGGCGATTTGGTAACGCGCGGCATCGCTGCCTGCCAGCGTGATATGCACGTCTTGTTTGTCGTGTTTTACCACAATATGCGTCAATGCGCCGACGGCGTGGATTTTTTCGATTTTGGCGCGGATCATCGGGGTTTCGTTTTCGGCGGCAAGCTGCCATTCGTGCGGACGGATGTAGCCGATAGCGGTTTGTTCCTGCCATTTGTAGTGCGTGTCCAATTTCCACGCGAAGCCGTTGTAATGCCAGATGCCTTTTTCGATTCTGCCTTCGAAGGCGTCGGTTTCGCCGAGAAATTCGGTAACGAAGGCGTTTTCAGGTTTGCGGTAAATGGCTTCGGCACTGCCGGTTTGCTCGATTTTGCCGTGGTTCATGACGACGATTTCGTCGGAAACTTCAAGGGCTTCTTCTTGGTCGTGCGTCACCAGAATGCTGGTTACGCCTAGGTTGTGATGGATGTCGCGCAGCCAGGTGCGCAATTCTTTGCGCACTTTGGCATCCAGCGCGCCGAAGGGTTCGTCCAAGAGCAGAAGTTTGGGTTCGACGGCGAGGGCGCGGGCGAGGGCGATGCGTTGGCGTTGGCCGCCGGAGAGCTGGTGCGGATAGGATTTGGCGAGTTGGGAAAGCTGCACGAGTTTGAGCAATTCTTCGACTTTGGCGCGGATTTGTTCTTTGGACGGGCGTTCGGACTTGGGCAATACGGTCAAACCGAAGGCGACGTTGTCAAACACGTTCATGTGGCGGAAGAGGGCGTAGTGTTGGAATACGAAGCCGACTTTGCGCTCGCGCACATGCTTGGCGGTTACGTCTTGGCCGTCAAAGAGAATTTGGCCGCCATCGGCGTTTTCCAGTCCGGCGATAATGCGCAGGAGCGTGGTTTTGCCGCAGCCGGATGGGCCGAGCAGGGAAACGAGTTTGCCGGTGGGGACGTTGAGGTTGATGTTTTTCAGCGCGTGGAACGCTCCGAAGTGTTTGTTTAGATTTTGAATAGTAATGCTCATGCTGCGTTCCTTTCAGCGGCGGCGAGTTTTTTGTCTTGTAATTTTGTGATGATGTTTTGCACCAGCAATGTGGCCAAGGCTAAAAGTGCCAATACGCCGGAGAGGGCGAATGCGCCGGTGAAGTTGTATTCGTTGTAGAAGATTTCAACCAAAAGCGGGATGGTGTTGGTTTCGCCGCGGATGTGTCCCGATACCACGCTGACCGCGCCGAATTCGCCCATCGCGCGGGCGTTGGTGAGGATGATGCCGTAGAGCAGCGCCCATTTGATGTTGGGTAGGGTAACGCGCCAAAACATCTGCCAGCCGCTTGCGCCGAGTATTAGCGCGGCCTGTTCTTCGCTGTCGCCCTGCGCCTGCATTAAAGGAATGATTTCGCGCGCGACAAAGGGGAAGGTAACGAACAGCGTCGCCAAAATAATGCCGGGGATGGCGAAGATAATCTGTATGCCTTGCGCTTCAAGCCAGCCGCCCAATGCCGTATGCGTGCCGAACAATAAGACGAACATCAAACCGGCCACCACGGGCGATACGGAAAACGGCAAATCGAGCAGGGTGGTCAGCAACTGCTTGCCGCGAAAGTCGAAACGGGTCAACAGCCACGCCATCGCCACACCCAATACGGCATTGATAGGAACAACAATCAGAGCGGTAATCAGGGTTAATTTGATGGCAGACCATGCTTCGGGATCGGTCAAGGATTGCAGGTATAAATCCCAACCGCCTTTTAAGGCCTCGTAGAATACGGCAACCAAAGGCACGACCAGCATCAGCAGCAGAAAGCCCAAGGCGGTAGCAGTCAGCAATACGCGCAGCCAACGCGGTTCGCTCAGGTTTGGATTGGTAGAATGGGTTTTCATGTTAGTGAAGTCTCTATTTATTCTTGTATCCGTTTAGGCCGTCTAAAAAATGTTTGCTTGATGTTTCAGACGGCCTATTGTTTGTTAAACCTTCGCTCCGGCACGGCGGCTCAAAGTCCATTGCATAATGTTTAAAATCAGCAGGATGACAAACGAAATCATCAGCATAAACAGAGCAACGGCAGACGCGCCCTGAGCATCGTATTGCTCCAGTTTGCCGGTAATAATCAAGGGCAGGATTTCAGACACCATCGGAATATTGCCCGCGATGAAAATGACCGAGCCGTATTCGCCGGTAGAGCGGGCAAACATCATGCCTGCACCGGTCAACAAGGCCGGTGTGATTTCAGGCAAGAGAACACGGCGGAACGTAGTCCAACGGCTTGCGCCCAAAGTTGCCGCTGCTTCTTCATACTCGCCCGACAATTCTTCCAATACCGGTTGTACGGCGCGGACGATAAAGGGCAGGCTGACGACAATCAGCGCAATCCAAATACCGATGGGCGTAAAGGCGATTTTGATACCCAAAGGCTCGAAAAAACGGCCTATCCAGCCATTGGGCGCATACAGGGTTGCCAACGCAATGCCTGTTACCGCTGTCGGCAGCGCAAACGGCAAATCGACCAAAGCGTTTACCAACCCTTTGCCCGGAAATTCATAGCGCACCAATACCCAGGCGACCAACGTGCCGAACACGATATTGGTTAACATCGCATAAAACGACATCCGCAAGCTCAGCCAGACGGCCGCCAAGACATTGGGTTCGGTAATCGTGTTCCAAAATCCGCTCCAGCCGATTTCTGCTGCTTTGGCCGCCATCATCGCAAACGGCAAAACCACCAAAAGCGACAGGCATAAAACCGTCAAACCCAAACTGAGCTTGAAACCCGGCAATACAGAAGGCGTTTTGAGTAACAACATAATGGCAACCGTCAGAATTTAATACACGCTTACTTTAACAAGGCAGTCTGAAAACTGGAAAGAATGCTTTGTTTGGTATAAAGACG